>NZ_VIKX01000188.1 GCF_009711935.1 Dolichospermum sp. UHCC 0259
CTTTCTGCATGAAGGAAATCCCTGGTTTTCCTGTCAAAATTAACACACTAGGCTGTGCCATTTACCGTCGGCAGTTTTTTGATAGCGTCCGGGGTATTTTTCGGCTAGCCTTTTGAGTTCGGTTTCGGTTTTCCATTCTTCCCAGACAGCACAATCAGTTCTCAACACGAAGAAGTCTGGGGTATGGTAGTGACCTATTTTGCGTCCTGTTTTGTTGTGGTACTGGATTTTGAAGGGGGGTGGCTGGTCGTAGTATTCCAATACTTCTGGGTCGTGTTCCATTTGGTAGATTGCCCACAGTTCTACGGTGTGGCTTTCAAATTGGA
>NZ_VIKX01000189.1 GCF_009711935.1 Dolichospermum sp. UHCC 0259
CCTACTTCTACCTACCCTATAAACTCTCGAAAGTGGGGGGAGAGTGAAAAACTACATATAGACTGTATTTAGAGCATAATATGAATCTTCTTGAGAGATATCAAGTCCCACAGTTAAATTTTTTCCTACATCTTTAACAACAATTTTTTTTTGTTCAAAAATTTCTGCTGATTTTGGATTATATAATTTTTCTTGATCATAAATTAAATATCTACCTTCCCAATTAATCCAATATTTTTCCACTTCTTCAGCATCAATAATTCGTTTAGCAAGTGTTTTTACTGATTCTTTGAATTCTAACAGTTCTAAATATTGACTAGAATTAATTATCAGTTCATCTCTAAGTTTTTTACTTCCTATACGGATACATTGTTCTATATTACATTTATCTCCAATTAAAGATGAATTTAGATAAGTTTTTTCATATATTTTCCATCTAATTTCATCGAGAAATAATGAGAAAATATTTACTGGAGTTTTTGAAAATCTATGTTGAGGAATTAATTGACAATTACAAGCATCATTTAATTCTCCTTGTTTCATATCCAAAATATATGTTGGTTGATCTGAAATAAAGATACTTGTATCTATTAAATGATTATCTGTAGGAATTTTATTTTCAAATATAGATATAACTGTATATGTTGCTGCGTCTGGGAAAATACTCTCAGCTTTTGCTAAATCTACAAGATTTAAAATAGTTGTTTTTTGTAGTAACTTCTTTCTAAGAAAATTACCATATCCATAAACAAAGTATTTATTGGGAGTAATGACACCACATACTCCTTTAATTTTTAATATATCAAGGGCTTTCTCAAAAAAGAGTATATATATATCTATTCTTCCTTGCGCGGAATCATAGTTCTTTAAAAGATAATCTCTATCTTTAACATCAATATTTAAAACACTGATATAAGGTGGATTTCCAATCACAGCATCAAAACCAGGATTTTCCTTCCAACTCGCATTTTCTAAATCAATAAACACCTCTGGAAACTCCAAATCCCAATGAAAAAACCGCTTTTCTTCAAATAACTTTCTCGCGTCTTCATATACCGCAATATCATCAGTATTCATATTTTCAGGGTTAGCATTAATCGCATTTATGCCATAAACCCGTAAAAAACGATCAGCTTGTTTCACACCAAAATATTTAGAAACATAAATATCTAATAACCGTTTATAAGGTTTTGCAGCTTTATCAAACTCCTTAAATAACCTTTCGCTAGTTTCCACTTCCGCAAAAGTTGCATCACTTAACGTACTCACACCGCGCATAATTTCCGCAGCAAGTAACAGCCCCACAAACGGACCAGTTAATAAACTTAACTGTCCACTTTCTTCCTTTTGCATTTTCGCTTCTGCTTCTCGCGCAGTCGTCCCAATCAGCGAGTTACCACAGCGTAAATGATGATCTAAAAAACTCAAAGGAGCGCCAATAGTAAAAGAATGTAACCATAAACTCACCTTTGCTAATTCTACCGCCATTGGGTTCAAATCCACACCATAAATACAGCGTTTCATGACCACCCGTTGCAAAAGTTGAGTATCTTCTAACCTATTGACATCAATAGTAATTCCCTGTTCTTGCAAATTTGCTAAAATACTATTGCGGGTTATTTCCAACATATCCAAAACCGGGTTATGTTCGGGATATTCATTTAAAATAGTGATTAATTCATCAGTAAAATAATCAACAGCTTCTACTAAAAAATGTCCACTTCCCATAGCAGGATCACAAATTTTAATATCAAGTAGAGTATTTTGTGCCTTTCTTTCTAACCGTTGTAAATCTTTTTGTAAACCATTGCGGCTTTGTATTCCTAATCTACCATCTTGAAATTTTTCATGTAATTGGGTAATTTGCGTCATTAAATCAGCAAATCGTTGTTTTCTTTCTTCTAAAATTGGTTTGAGTGTGTGACTAACAATGTATTTTACAATATAATCTGGTGTATAATAAGAACCCGTCGCTTTTCGTTCACCCTTATCATTTTCTAAATGTGCTTTTCCACTACTTTCATCTTCAATAACGACGCGATATTCTAATAAACCTTCATAAATTGAACCCAATTGTCGCACCCCTAAAAAGCTGTAGTCAATGGGAAATTTTTCAAACCGTGCTAATTTATCCAAAGCGGGAAATAAGACAGCATCAGATAATTGATGTTCATACAGAAAATAATTATCTGGATAATCTTTGATATCTTCAACTTCATGAAAATCAAAATGAAATAAACCACCATTATAACGAGGTACTTCTAAAGCTGGATCACCTCTATCTACTATTTCAAATAAACCTAATAGACTCTTATAAATCTTTGTCGAAGTTTGACTCAATGTTCTTTGTTTATCAAGACTTTCAGCTATTTCTTGGGTAATTTTAATCAAACTATAATCACGGTAAGCTGTGGTAATTGGTAACAGGTTTCTCGCTTCGGCATATAAGAGAAATAACAATTTATATAAAAATGATAAAGTAGCTGCATAAACCTGTTTTGGTTCTCCAGTTTTTCCCCTTCTGATAGCGTCTGCAACAAAACCCCCTGCTAAGTCAGGAAATATTTGCTCAAATACCAATTTTTTTAATTCATTTCCTACTTGAGTTGCATAGGTTGTACTTCCTTCTCTGACTCTTTCTAAAAAGTTTTTATTGTAGCTGTCTTTCTCAAAAGCTGCACTTCTAAAAAACAACCAGAAATATTTGAAGTTTTCCAAATCTTCAGTTTCTAATAATTCTACCAAGTCAATAGGATAAAATTCCGTTGCGGTAGACGATGCTTGACGATAATATAAACGCCATTCTCTCCCATTGGTTAAAATTCCCCAATCAACTCCTGTACCAGTCAAATAACTAGAAATCTGAAAAGATGGATTTTCATTTTTATAAAAATCTCTTTTATCATTAGCAGAAACTTTACTTAATGGTCTTTCCCAATATTTAGCTTCTGCTATTACTAATACTTTACTATAAAAAGCAGTTTCATTATTTTGAAAAGAGTAAGCTGTATCCCTTTCTATTTCATTTGCAAACAACGCATAATCAGGACGTTCGGCTCTACCTTTACCACGAGTCACGACTTGAGGAATATTCTTAAAGCCTAAAATATCTAATACAGGTTTAATAAATACATCTTCAGTTTGCGCTTCATTCAGAGTAAGTAAAATCGCCTTTTTTGATAAATAAAGATTTTTTAATTGCTCAAATTCTGCTTTAATATCTAAATGCCATTCTGGACATTCTTGAAGCCGATAGTCTAAATAATGTTGAGAAAATAATGGTTTATTGATATTTTTTGCATCTGTCATAATTCCCCCGATAAATAGTAGGGTGTGTTAGGCTTTAGCCGTAACGTACCATATCATATTATATATGTTTAAGTAATTTATTTACATTTTTTCTGACACACTGTAAATATACACTTAGTTAAAAACGGTGCGTTACGCTGCGCTAACGCACCCTACATGATTACAAAGTTCCTAAATCAATTCCTTTTGCTTGTAATTTGGCTAATAATTCCTGATACTGCTGTATAGCTACTTCTTTCTCATGACGTTCTTGTTCAGCACGTTGATATTCTTGTTCAACACGTTGATTAAGTTCCAAAGATGTGAGAAACTTTCTCCCATCAGGATAATAAATTTCTAAATTATCAAGTATAATTTGAAAACGTATTCCCAATCTTGGACTTACCCAACCATTAATATCTTCGACAACTGTAAAAGCATCTTCCGTAAGTATAAATCCAGATAATTCTATAGTATCAGGATCATAAATATAATATTCTTCCACACCATAACGTTGATAAAAAAGCGATTTATTAATCATTTTGGGAGTACGATTTCCCGGTGATAAAATTTCAAAAACCACTTGGGGAGGAATATTATTTTCTTTCCATTGTTGATAAGAACCTCTATCTACTTTTGGTATACCAAACACCACCATAACATCAGGTGCTTGACAAGTTTTGACACTTCCCTCAACAGGATACCAAAGTAAATCTCCAGCAATAAATACATCATCTCGTGATGCAAATAATATTTCTAAATTTTCTTTAATTTTAACAATCCATTGATATTGTTTCGTATTATCTGCCATTGGTTGACCATCGCTGTCAGGATAGATGATTTCTGGTGCGCTTGCTGGTGCTAATTGCTGTACCATAGTGGATATCTCCAATAGGGATAGATTCCTATACTGCATTAATTATAATTGGTATCTGGTAAAAAAGAATGTCTTGACATTTCCGGTAACGTTTCCACAAAAAAACGGTTATGTAATTTTCTCAAAATATCTAATAATTTTCACTTACTATATAAAATTAAAGCAAAAGACAAATTCAAATAGACTCCATGCGTATTTCTCTAAACTGGTTAAAAGAACTCGTAGAAATCAAACTCACCCCAGAAGAACTGGCGGAAACCTTGACAATGGCAGGGTTTGAAGTAGAAGATATAGAAGATCGCCGCACTTGGGCAAATGGCGTAGTTGTGGGGAAAGTGCTAGAACGTCAACCCCACCCCAATGCAGATAAATTGAGTGTTTGTACCGTAGATATTGGGGCTGCGGAAACTGTTAATATCGTTTGCGGTGCTGCAAACGTCCGCGCAGATATCTATGTCCCAGTAGCCACCACAGGAACTTATTTACCCAACATTGACTTAAAAATCAAACCTGCAAAATTGCGGGGTGTTCCCTCCAATGGGATGATATGCTCCTTAAAAGAACTGGGTTTACCCACTGATATTGACGGTATTCATATCTTCCCGGAAGAAAATATGGTTATCGGTAGTGACGTGCGCCCCCTGTTGGGTTTAGAAGATGTGATTTTAGATGTCACTGCTACCGCTAACCGGGCTGACGCTTTATCTATGGTGGGTATTGCGAGGGAAGTAGCGGCTTTAACTGGCGGAAAATTATCAATTCCCCCCATTGCAGAAGTAGAAAATACCAAGACGGCGAATAGCATCACTTTAAAAATTTCTGAAACCCAAGCTTGTCCTGCTTATATTGGAACAGTTGTCGAAAATATCAAAATCGCCCCTTCTCCTGAATGGTTACAACAACGGTTACGGGCTGCGGGTGTCAGACCAATTAATAATGTAGTTGATGTTACTAACTATGTTTTATTGGAAAGAGGACAACCTCTCCACGCTTTTGATAAGGAGCGGTTACAATCTGTAGGTGGTGGCGAAAATTTAACTATTGGTGTGCGGTTTGCGGAAACTGGGGAAACTTTAAAAACCTTAGATGGAAATATTCGCAATTTATCAACCCAGAATTTATTAATTACTGCTAATAATCAAGCGGTGGCTTTAGCAGGTGTTATGGGTGGTGCAGAAACAGAAGTTCATGAAGGTACACAAAGTTTAGTTTTAGAAGCGGCGTTATTTGATTCTGTGGCTATTCGCCGTTCTTCTCGCAGTGCTGGGTTAAGAAGTGAGGCTTCTGGCAGATATGAAAGGGGCGTAAATCGGGCAGAATTAGAAATAGCTTGCAACCGGGCTTTATCCTTAATTAGTGAATTAGCCGCAGGTGTAATTGTTCAACAGGAAATTTCCGATTATCGTCCAGATGCTTCTACTTGGTCACATTCTATTAACCTGCGTTTAGATAAAGTTAATGAAGTGCTAGGTCCGATTGAATTAGGGGCGGAAACAGGAGAATTACAACCAGAAGATGTAGAAAAAATTCTCACGGCTTTAGGATGTAAATTAGCCAAAATTGATGATAGGAATTGGACAGTTATCGTACCACCTTATCGTTACCGTGATTTAGAACGGGAAATTGATTTAATTGAAGAAATTGCCCGGTTATATGGTTATGATAAATTCTGTGATACTTTACCAGAAAAATCTGAAGCTGGTTATCTATCTTTAGAACAAGAATTAATTCGCAGGTTACGCGCTTATTTACGGGCTGAAGGTTTAACGGAGTTAATTCATTATTCTTTGGTGAAACCAGGTGAAGATAAACAAATCGTTTTAAGTAATCCTTTGTTTGCTGAATATTCAGCTTTACGCACTGATTTAATTTCTGGTTTAATTACCGCTTTCCAATATAATATTGAACAGGGAAATGGGGCATTAAACGGTTTTGAAATCGGACGAATTTTCTGGCGCGAAGAAGAGGGTTTACAAGAAACGGAAATGCTGGCTGGGATTATCGGTGGTGATACAACTTCCGGTAAATGGTCTAGAGGTGGTAAGGAAGAAGCAATTACTTGGTTTGAAGCCAAAGGCATTTTAGAAAGTGTCTTTAAACAACTAAAATTAACGATAGAATTTCAACCCGAAAATCGAGATTCTCGCTTACATCCTGGACGCACAGCTTCATTGTGGGTAAAAGGTAATAGACTGGGAACATTCGGACAAATTCACCCCCAATTACGTCGAGAGAAAGATTTACCAGAAGCCGTTTATGTGTTTCAATTGGATTTAGAGGTACTGTTAGATGCTTGGGATCATGATGATCTGTTAGTTCCCAAATTCAGTGCGTATTCTACCTATCCAGCTAGTGACCGAGATTTGGCATTTTTTGCTTCTGTGAAGGTGACAGTTTCGGAAATTGAAAAAGTCATTAATAAAGCTGGAAAAGGGTTGTTAAACTCTGTGGAATTGTTTGATGAATATCGTGGTGAAAGTGTCCCCACAGGACAACGCAGTTTAGCTTTTCGCTTAGTATATCGTGCGAGCGATCGCACTCTCACTGAAAATGAAATAGAACCAGTTCATAATCAAGTGCGGACAGCCCTAGTTGAAAAATTTGGTGTTAACTTGAGAAGTTAGAATTTGGTAATGGGTAATGGGTAATTGGTAATTGGTAATGGGTAATTGGTAAGAGTTTTTGCTAATTTCCCATTTTCATTACCATATTTCCAGTGAAAAAGTGAACATTTGTTTTATATTATTAAGAGGTATCACCAACAAGCAATTATGACAAAATACATTATGTGGGGAAGTTATTGTGAAGACGTTCTCACCAAACGGGAACCCTATCGTCAAGATCATTTAGCCGGATTAGCACAACAGAAAGAATCTGGAATTTTAATTACCATTGGGCCAACAAAAGATGTAACTCAAGTTTTTGCTATTTATGAAGTCGAAGACGAAAAAACCGTTCGTCAATTAGTAGAATCAGATCCCTATTGGCAAAACGGCATTTGGACAGAGTATTTTGTTAAAGAATGGATTCAGGCTTTTTAGTCAATTGATACAATTTTTAACCAAAAAAATTAATCCATAGTTATAAATTACGAATTATGGATTAATTACCCTTCAGTGCCTTTTGAAAATTGCGACGATAGGATGAATTAGCTACAAACAAAGCAGGCCATAACAAAGCCAATTTGATCCGATTAGGTAAAGTTTGATTAAAATCAGTTCTACCAAATCCCGTCCACAATTTCCACACACCACCGATATAAACTACAATTATTACAAACACAAGTAAATTCATGATTACCATCAACTCCCTTAATAACTAACACAATCTTATCTAAAGAAACTTCATTGCCGACTATAGGAAAGTTATAACTGAGGTTTTAAGTTATCAGGAATAGGGAACAGGGAACAGGGAATAGGGAACAGGGAACAGGGAATAGGGAACAGGGAATAGGGAATAGGGAATAGGGAATAGGAAATAGGAAATAGAAGAAAAAAATATTCCTTATCCTTTTTTCTTCTTTCCTCCTGACTCCTGACTCCTGACTCCTGACTCCTGACTCCTGACTCCTGACTCCTGACTTCTGACTCCTTTAAAAGAAGAATATCATAGTTTTAGTCAAGTTTAGGAGTATTTATGCGTGCAGTCTTAATGGCCGGTGGTTCAGGAACGCGGTTGCGTCCTTTGACTTGCGATTTACCCAAACCAATGGTTCCGATTTTAAATCGTCCCATTGCTGAACATATCATCAATCTCCTGAAAAGACACCAGATTTATGAAGTAATTGCCACATTACATTATTTACCAGATGTTCTCCGCGATTACTTTCAAGATGGTAGTGATTTTGGCGTACAAATGACCTATGCTATCGAAGAAGATCAACCATTAGGTACGGCAGGTTGCGTAAAAAATATTACTGAACTTTTAGATGAAACTTTTTTAGTCATTAGCGGTGATAGTATCACAGATTTTGATTTGAGTGCTGCGATTGAATTTCATCACCAAAAACAATCAAAGGCCACTTTGATTTTAACTCGTGTACCTAACCCCATTGAGTTTGGTGTGGTAATTACGGATAGAGAAGGGCGCATTAACCGATTTTTAGAAAAACCTTCCACCAGTGAAATTTTTTCTGATACTGTCAACACTGGAACTTATATTTTAGAACCAGAAGTTTTAGAATATTTACCAGAACATACTGAATGCGATTTTTCCAAAGATTTATTTCCCCTCTTACTAGCCAAAAACGAGCCGATTTACGGTTATGTTGCCGATGGTTACTGGTGTGATGTGGGTCATTTAGATGCCTATAGAGAAGCCCAGTATGATGCCTTAGAAAGGAAAGTTAACTTAAAAGTGGCTTATCCAGAAATTGCTTCCGCTTTGTGGGTAGGACAAAATACTTACATTGATCCTACAGCCAAAATTGAAACCCCAGCCGTAATTGGTAATAATTGCCGCATTGGCGCGAGGGTAAAAATTGAGGATGGGACAGTAATTGGTGATAATGTGACTATTGGGGCTGATGCTCATTTAAAAAGACCAATTATTTGGAATGGAGCAATTATTGGCGATGAAGCTCAGTTGTCGGCTTGCGTAATTGGTCGTGGTACTCGTGTAGATAGACGCGCTCATGTTTTAGAAGCGGCGGTGGTCGGTTCGCTGTCTACGGTGGGAGAAGAGGCGCAAATTAGCCCTGGGGTGAGGGTATGGCCAAGTAAAAAGATTGAGTCTGGTGCAGTTTTAAATATTAATTTAATTTGGGGAAATACTGCCCAACGCAATTTATTTGGACAGCGGGGAGTACAGGGATTAGCCAATATTGATATTACTCCAGAGTTTGCGGTGAAACTGGGGGCGGCCTATGGTTCGACGTTGAAACCTGGTTCAATGGTGACAGTTTCCCGTGACCAACGCAATGTTTCCCGGATGGTAACAAGGTCTTTAATTGCGGGTTTAATGTCTGTGGGTGTGGATGTCCAGAATCTCGATACTACGGCTATTCCTATCGCTAGGACGGTGATTCCTACTATGCAGGTAGCAGGGGGTATTCATGTCCGAGTTCACCCAGAACGCCGTGATTATATCTTGATTGAATTTATGGATGTGAAGGGCATTAATATCTCTAAAGCCCAAGAAAAGAAAATTGAGGGGGCGTATTTTAAGGAAGATATGCGCCGTTCCCAAAGTCATGAAATTGGTGATGTGGTATATTCTAGTCAATGGATGGATTGCTATGGGAAGGCTTTTGAGAAGTTATTAAATGTGGATACTCTGCGTAATAGTCGGGCAAAGGTGGTCATTGACTATGTTTACGCTGTGTCTGGGGCTATTTTACCGCAAATGTTGGATAAATTTGGGGCGGATGCGGTGGTGTTAAATGCTAGTTTAAATAAAACGGCAATTTCTAATGCTGATAGAGAATTACTATTGACTCAATTAGGTCATGTTGTGGAGGCGGTAAACGCTAATTTTGGCGTGCAGGTGTCAGCTAATGGGGAACAGTTGATTTTAGTTGATGAATCGGGTTTTCCCATTCGCGGGGAAATGCTGACGGCGTTGATGGTTGATATGATGTTAACTGCTAATCCTAGAAGTTCGGTAGTTGTGCCGGTTCATGCTTCTAGTGCGGTGGAATTGGTTGCCCATCGTCATGATGGTAATGTAATTAGAACTAAGGCCAATCCTACGGCTTTAATGGAGGCTTGTCAGAAGAATCCCAATGTGGTTTTGGGTGGGAGTGGAGAAACTGGGTTTATTTTTCCGCAATTACATCCAGGGTTTGATTCGATGTTCTGTATTGCCAAGCTAATTGAAATGTTAACCATTCAAGAGCGATCGCTGGCAACCGTGCGTTCCGAACTACCTCGTGTGATTAATAGAAGCTACGCAGTCCGCTGTCCTTGGACGGCGAAGGGGGCGTTAATGCGTTATTTGGTGGAAACTCACCCGGCGCAAAATTTGGAGTTAATTGACGGTGTGAAAATTCGTCAACCCTATGATGACAATTGGCTGTTGATTCTACCTGATGCCAGTGAACCTTTAGTCCATCTCTATGTTAACAGTAGCGATCGGGATTGGGTAGATGAAACTCTCAGAGACTACCGCGCCCGTGTCCAATATTTTGTGGAACGCGAACAGGAGAATTACCGTTTGGATATGTAACTGTAGGGGCGGGGTTTCCCCGCCCTTGATTATGTTTTTATCACGCAGAGACGCAGAGAGAAATGAAGAGTTTTTTAAATACTCTTGAAACCATATTGTTTTTGACGATCTTCAAATCTATATTCACGATTATAGTTATCATCTGGATCATAGCCAATATCGCCAACAAAGCAGAAGGAAACAGCTAAGTTAAAGGTTCTTTTTTCAAATACAAATTCTGCTTGTGGTGGCATTTTATGAAAGTCGTTTTTAAACTTTTTCCATTCTCTTTGGTGATGTCTATCCATAAATACATCTAAATTTTGTAGGCGATTTAGCCATTTATCTTTATTAATTGTGACTGTATTTTCATCAGTTTCTTCAAAGTCTAAATAAATCTCTTCTAATACTTTCCGCATTTCCTTGGGATATCTTCCAGCTAACGCGAGAAAAGCAATTAATGTTTGTTTGTATTCTTTCTTTGGTTCTTGCTTCCATGTTGTGTCATGAGGTGCTGGAGTCCAGATAGTTTTCATGATTTTGCAAATATTAATTAGTCTCTTTGCAGTTCTGGGAGTTAAATCAACGTGCTGACAGCATTCTGATATCCACCCAAACTCCTCCTTCGTAAATCTTTCAAAACTAACTAATGGATCTGTATGAGCAGAATGTTGGATTATTCTATTATAATCTTCTAAGTGAGATTCTGGAATTTTTGGTTCATAAATACCTTGAATAGTTGAATTTTCAGAAGGAGTATATACCTGCATTTGTTCTCCCACTTCATATTCGTATGACTGCTGTGGTACTTCTTCTAGAAAATTTATTTCTTTTTGTGCTGTTGTTTGTTGTAAAAAACTACTTTCTTGATTTACTTGGAGAAACGTAGAGAAATTTTCTTGACTTTCTCTTTTAGCTTCTTCCTCAATATTTACCAAAGATTTTAAATAATTTTCTGTCACATCTTTGTTAATAGGTCGCATTCTGTAGGGAAGTTGGATAATTTTTTCTAAATAATCCACACCAGAAGGAGTACCACCACGTTTTAAAACGCCTCTATAAATTTGTTCTAAAGCTCGACCAATATAACGATCATCTATTGCCAAGACAATAATAAAAATATTCGTATTTAACAATAATTGTACAGCTTCTAAAACTTGAACAACTTTATCAGGAGGACAACGATCTAAATCATCTATATATAAAACTATTCTGGCTGGTCCTCTAGGGAAATGTCTTTTCAGAACTTCGATTTTTTCAGGATTTGTATTTCCTGGTTTATAGGTTAAATGGTCAGATAAATCAGATAAATCGCTTTGAATTTGGTTCATTAACCCCAGGAGTTTTTGATAAGAATTGTCCTCTAATCGGTTATTCACAAAATCCAGTAATGATTTATATTGAGCCGTCAAACCAATCCGCTGTTTTTGCCTTTCAATTTGGGCTTTTAGGGTTTCTATTTCCTGCTGTTTCTCAGTTAATTTTTGTTTATCTAATTCTTTACTTCTGTTAATCTCTTTAACTTGATTTTCTTCATATTCTGATTTACGGTGATTAATTCGTTCTTGAATTTTTTTATTTTTAGTTCGAGTTAGTTTTTGTTTCTCTTCTTTAAAATTTTCTCTAGCAATATGTAAAAATCTCAAGGTTTTTAGTTGCAAGATTTGGACTTTTTTAAATATTTCTATAGTCATTGATATAGCTGGAATGGCAGATACACTGGTTAACCAAATTTGTAAAGCTGTAGATATTTCTTGAAGTGTTGGTAAAAATTTGGGAATGACAAAAACAATTAAAAAATAAGTAATAAATGGTAAGGTTGTAGCAGCTAAAAATATCAATAATGTTTTTTTATTTTTCTTGATAAATTCAATTAATCCCACTATTTTACTAGGCTGTTCTTCCAGAAAGTGGTTGATTTTTTGAACATTATTGACAATAGTTTCAATTTTGGCATCTTTTCTATTAATTAATTCTTGGGCTACGTCTATCAGATTAGATTCAGCTAATTTATCCAATCTCAACATCGGAAATTGATTTTCCAAATCTTTCCTATCTTTGAAATCACAGAAATTGAGAAAATCTTTTAAAATAGAATCACCAAAATCATCCTTGAGAGTTTCTTTAAGTTGAGAGAGAAAAACAATTAATATGGAAATATCCGTCATTTCTTGTTCAACTTCTTCCTCAATCGTTTTCACCTCTTCAGTAAATACTTTGTCAATTTGCTTAATTTTTAAGTCAAATTTATTTTCAATCTCTTGATTCTGGATTTTCCAGGATTCTTCTAACTCTTGTAATTTATTTTCAGATTCTTTTAACTTCCTCTGATCTTCTTCTCTCACGCCTCTAAGAATAGCCCAAAGAGCATTAGTGTCAGGATTTTTATCCTTAAATTCAGCAAATAATTGTTCACCTAATTCCGATGCTAAGATAACATTTCTATCAGTATCATTCATCTGATTGAGGACACACCAAATTTTACTACCTGCTAAATCAGAACCTTCTCCTAAAATATCTCTTAATTGCTTTTCTAAAGTTAATTGGCGGTCAAGTTGCTCAAAAATAGTTTGCATTAAACTTGCCCACAAATCAGATTTAGCATAACTCCAGGCATTAAATTTAATTTGGTAAACATGACCAACATAAGGAGAAAGATCCTTTTCTTCTCCGTGTTCACCCCATGTTTTTTCTTCATTTAGTTTTTGACAGCGAATTTTGGTAATTTGTTTTTCAATAAGGTGCATACCAAAGGATTTTCCGCTTCCCCAACTGCCTAAAATTGCTACTGCTAAAGGAGGTTCAAGACTTCGTAACATTAAGACATCAGCTAAAGATTGCAGTTCTTTGGTGACATCTAGAGAGTCTTCACCATTTGCTTGGTCATTGCTAAAAGCTTGGGAAACACGACGAATATTTAACTTCCACAACCGCACTGTTTTGTCATCACTGCCACTAACAACCATAGTTCCATCAGGACTAAAGGCTACTGATTTAACATAATCTGTATGACCGCAGAAGGGTTGACCTATGGCTTTGCCTGTGTTTACGTCCCATACTTGCACTGTGTGATCATTGCTGCCACTAACAACCATACTCCCGTCAGGACTAAAAGCCACTGACCTGACCGATTCTGTGTAACCAGAGAAAACTTTACCAGTTTTTTCCGTGTTAATTTCCCATAGCCGTAATGTCTTGTCACCACTGCCACTGACGATCATACTCCCATTGGGACTAAAGGCTACTGAGTTGACAGCATTTGTATGACCGGAGAAAGTTCTATCAACTTTTCCGGTGTTGACATTCCATAACCGGACTTTATTGTCACTACTACCACTGATAACCATAGTTCCATCGGGACTAAAGGCTACTGAGGTGACAGCGCTCATATCTATATCACTGGAGAAAGTTTGATTTGCTTCTCCAGTGTTGACATTCCATAATCGCAGTGTTTTGTCCCTACTGCCACTGATCAGCATACTGCCGTCGGGGCTAAAGGCTACTGAAGTAACATTTTTTATATGACCAGAGAAAGTTTGATCTGTTCTTTCTGTCTGGATGTTCCACAACTGCACTGTTGTATCATCACTCCCACTAGCAATCATACTTGCGTCGGGACTGAAGGCTACTGAGTTAACAGCATTGGTATGATGCTTGTAGCTTAACCACTTTGTCCCGGTTAGCACATCCCAAATTTCTATTGTGCCGTCTGCTAAACCCACAGCAATGCGTTTTCGTCCCTGGGGTGATATGGCTACTGCTCTTACTTCACTCTGGAACTCAGCAAAGGATTGTTTGGGTTTTGGGGTTACTGCTTCTAGATTGTGGGGTGCTTCCATACCAGTCGTGTTACCAGTTAGTCTTGTGTGGTTGTTACTGGTTTATACTATGTTGCCGTTTGGTTGTAAATAGTTTTATACGTTTGTTTACCTTTTATCTCCTGCGCCTACTTTCTGAATTATGGGCGCAGGCCCTGCGCCCCTACGGATTGGTGGAGTTTTGGAAAATGGCTTGGTTTTGAAACCAGTCTTTACCTACTTGGATAGTAATATCTGAACCAATATTACCTGTGCTTTCTACGCGCACTTCCCCAAATCCCAACAGACTACGAATTGATTCGGCGCTGTCTCCGTCTCCTTGTTGGGCGACAATGTGGGTTACGTCTAAGGGTTGTCCCCAGGGTTTGGAGACGAAGATATTGGTATATCCGGCTTTCTCCAATGTTTTAATCAGGGGACGCAGTTGAGAGCGATCGCTTCCTGTACTATCCTGAATGGCTACACGCAACCGACCCGGCTCACTGAACGATGTTTCTTCTGTCTTCGCTTCCAAACCAAAATGCTGCGTCATTATTTTAGTAATAGCCCGCCCCTGTGGTATCCAGTAACTGGCATCAAATTCACCTTTTTCGCTAAAGCGTCCAGGCAGCATTAACATTTGCATATTTGAGCGATTGATTTTTGAACCAAAACCAAGCAATGCTATTAATTCGTCAACGGATAAGTTGGTATCAATATTTTCCTTAACGACATTGAGAATATCTGGTAATTTCGTAATGGTTGTTGGGTTAAGAGTCTGTTCAATTAAAGCCCGCAACACCATTTGCTGCCGCTGAATTCGCCCAATATCGCCCAATTCATCATGGCGATAGCGGAGTAATTGCAAAGCTTGTTCACCACTGAGATGTTGTTGACCTGCTTTTAAATTAATGTATAAATGCTGGGAATCGTCCCGATATTTCATATCTTTGGGGACATAAATATTCACTCCGCCCAAAGCTTCAATTAGCTTACTAACACCCAAGACATTAATACGGACGTAGCGATCAATTCCTACTCCACCCAAAAGATTACTAACGGTTTTCGCCGTCAATGCTGGACCACCATCTACATTAGCAGAATTAATTTTTTTCGTTCCATACCCTTCAATTTGTGTACGGGTATCTCTAGGAACAGAAAGCATAACTACTTTTTGGGTCTCTGGATCAAATTTGACCAACAGCATCACATCAGCAAGACCGTCAAAAGAGTTAATTTGGGGCAAATAACCCAGATTTTTGCTATCAGATGGAGGATTTTGGACATCTGGAGGTAGTACACTCATGCCCATTAAGAGGATATTAACAGGACGGGTTAGCTGAGAAAATTGTAAGCCATTGCCAGAAATACTATCACCATCAAATACTGCTTCTTCCTGGGGACTGAGTTGAGCTTGTTGTAAAGGCGTACTTTCCCAAGAAACCGCTAATAATGCCCCTGCAAGTCCTGATACTATGGCAATCCCCCCCATACCCACCGCAAACCATAGCCACCGTCCCGATTTTGACGGGCGAGAATTTTTCCCTTGACCCTTATTATACTTAGCTTTTGCGGCTTTTTGTTGTGCTGCTGTTGTTTTTTGACTAGTCACAGACTTCCTCTCACCTACGATTTTAAATAAACTAAATTTGCCGATTAATACATCTAAAACAAATCAGACTATAATAGCCAACTCTTCATCAGTTTGCTATAAAAAACTGTTGAATATAGTAATCTTCAACTAAATTCCTTTTAATTACGGTAAGAGTCAAGGAGTCAGGAGTCAGGAGGAAAGAAGAAGAAAGAATAAGGATAAAGAATATTATTCTCCCCTACTCCCCTACTCCCCTACTCCCCTGCTCCCCTGCCCCTCTGCCCCTCTGCTCCCCTGCTCCCTGTTTAATATTTCCGCCATACTCGTTCTGCCAAGTTGCTAAATCCTGGTAAACGGGAGGATTTGCCTTGAATAACCCGAAAAATCAACCAAATACTCACCAAAAAGTATCCAGAAGTCAGGAAACTATTGAGGATTAACAGGCGAAGTGTTAAAAAATCCGTTGCTGATCCAGTAGTTAACAGTAAATAACCTAACATCCAGATAAAAGCCAAGGTAATAGACAAACGACTGATTGCCAGTTGTTCCCGACTACCCTGCCGCTGGTAGAGAGTCCACAGGGACGGAAAAAAGCCGATAATGGGAATCAAATATAGAACGAGTTGTGTTTTTGAAATATCTGTATCTTTTGGGGGCAATTTATCCATAGTGGTTGATGTGATCATAAACTAGAGATGGTGAATAATAGTCATTAAGTTAGAGATAATAACCTAAGTTACTTGTTAGGCAGGAGGCGATTAATAATTGATAATTTTCATCACCTATTATCTGCCTCAATCAGATTAATACTTGGTCAAGCAGAAATCAATTTAGTTCTATAGTGTAATTACCTAAAGATGCAGACACGCAAGCTACTCAATTGGTGGCAAACACTGACACCTATAGCCAGATTTTTAGCGATCGCCCTACTTGCGCCCCTATTAGTTCTGAATGGTTGGGCTATTGCTGCCATTTTCAATTATTTTCACTCCCTGATTGTTATTTTAGTCGGAGCTTCCGTATTAGCATTTTTACTCAGCTACCCGGTGAGTTGGATGGAAAATCACGGAGCAAAACGAGAGCAAGTAGCCATTCTGGTATTTTTGTTAGCATTATCCATTTTATTAGCTCTAGGTGTCACCCTGTTTCCTCTCGCTCTGACTCAAGCTCAACAACTGGTGGCACGTTTACCAGAATTAATAGACTCAGGACGTTCTCAATTAATGATCCTCAATGAAAAAGCAGAAGGGGCTGGTTTACCAATTAACCTCGATGCTTTAGCCGCACAAATCAACGATCGCGTTAAAGGACAATTACAGGCGATCGCTGGACAGGTGCTAAATTTAGCCGTGATCACCGTTACCAGTCTGCTCGATTTCCTGCTGACAATGGTATTAACCTTTTATTTATTACAGCATGGCGGTGAACTTTGGCAAAGTTTAGTAGAATGGCTACCTGCTAAATTTCGCGCCCCCTTTTCCAAAACAGTTCGTTTAAGCTTTCAAAACTTTTTTATCACCCAACTAATCCTCTCAACCTGCATGGCTTCCGCCCTAATTCCCACCTTTTTATGGCTAAAAGTTCCCTTTGGTCTATTATTTGGGTTAACTATTGGAGTCATGGCACTTATCCCCTTTGGTGGTTCTGTCGGTATCGCCCTCACCACCTCTTTAGTTTCACTTCAAGATGTTTCTATGGGCGTAAGGGTATTAATAGCAGCCATCATCGTCCAGCAAATTCTCGAAAATCTAATTGCACCGCGCATCTTAGGCAGTTTTACCGGATTAAACCCCGTGTGGATTTTAATTTCGGTCTTAACTGGAGCAAGAATTGGCGGACTTTTAGGCGTAATTGTCGCTGTTCCCTGCGCTGTGGTTATTAAAAGCATCATCAACGCCATTCGTCCCTCAACACTTAATCTGGACACAGAAGACTCTCACCCTGAAGAGATATCTGCACCCATGACACCAGAAGCATCTTCCAAAATAGAGCCTAATAATTCTTTGAGTGTTTCATAGCAGATGATCGTCCGGTAAAAAGCCTAGCTCTGTATTGGGTAGATAAGATTTAGTAAAAACGTTATTGCTGTTATCTATCGGGAAGCAACCGCACTTAATAGCATAACACCAGCGGCTGCTAAAACATAACGTCTGCCCAAACTTACTCCATAACGTCGTTGCAGAAAATTGGTTGTGACAGAATTCATCATTTTACCTCAATTATTCCAGATTTTCAGGTGTCTATTACAAAAGACGTTGCTAATCTCCTAATTGTTCACAATCTCATCCACAGATTCATAAATACTCAATTGTTACAGTTTTGGCAACAACTGTTCCCTGTTCCCTATTCCTGACTTTTCCCGTTATCTTTCTAATTGAGCGATCGCCCACTATAACCCCCTCCCCAAAGTCCTATTTTCTCGTTGATTATTCTCATTAAACGTCGCTTGTTGAGAATTAGGCTATAGTCTAAAACCCTTGTTAATTGGGAGTTTCACGACTTAACGGGAAAAGTCAGTTCCCTATTCCCTGTTCCCTGTAGATAAACATCAATTATTCTTACTCACCAATACAAACCCCCGCGTCTTACCTACTGTTGAATCAACAGTATTCATTGCTTTCCATAAATCCGCTGTTTTTACCCAAACAGGTGGATATTTATAGCGCGAAACATCCATAATTAAAAATCTATCTGTTAACTCGTTATATGCAGCTAAAGGTGAAATATGTCCACCTCGTTCTTGACCAATTTCCTTACGTAAATAGTTAATAATAATAAAATTTCCTGGTTGCTTTAAATTCTCTGCTGCTAACTTGCGAAACTCTGCTAAATTTGTCCCACTAGCATGATACACCTTAACTTGCACATTATAACTTTCCAATAATCCTCCTAACTGATCTAAAGTCATACCTTGACGGGCAACCACTTCAGAACTTACCACATTTCTAGTTTTTGCATTACTAAAAAAATTATCTTGGGTAAATACCCGAAACGGCTTATATTGTAACGCTTCTGGTGCAGGAATTTTCAAACTATTTAACACCATAACCATACTAGCAACGCCACAGTATGCCTGATTAATTTGGGTGACAAACTGCGTACTTAATGGAAAAAAATCATTGTTTGATTTACTGGCAATTAATAACTTTTCACCTTCAGGAGTATCAAAACCAATCAAGTTTGGAGAAAGTAATAATGTTTGGGCAAAGACATTACCTCCAGCTAAACAAATGCCTAAAGTAATAACTTTAATTGATGTTTTGATAGAATTGATTGCTGCAAATTTCATAGTTTATTTTCAACCTAATTTCAATTATTTCTAAGAACAAAAACAAGGCGTATTTTTATATTATTTTAAATCAAAATTCCCGCAATTCCCGCAGTAATAAAACCCGCTAATAATCCGCCAATCATTGTCCTCACACCCATACGGGCTAAGTCTTGTTGGCGGTTGGGTGCTATTCCTGTCATCCCACCAATAGTAATGCCAATTGAGCCAATATTAGCAAAATTACATAAGGCATAAGTAGCAATAATAGCTGAACGTTGAGAAATTTCTTGTTTCTTGATCAGTTCTCCTAAATCCAAATAGGCAACAAATTCATTAAGAATTGTCTTTTTACCTAATAATGCTCCAATTTGTCCACAGTCAGCCCAAGGTATACCCATCAACCAGGCTACGGGAAACATAATTAAAGATAACATCCCTTCTAAAGATAATTGCGAATAACCCGCCAAATTTCCCAACCAACTTAAACTAGCATTGACAGCGGCTAATAAACTCAAAAAAGCAATTATTATTACCCCAACGTTAACTGCTAATTTTACGCCATCAATTGCCCCAGAGGTAGCTGCATCAAGAACATTAACATAATTATTTTGTATCTCTATATTAACTTTTCCCGTAGTTTCCGATGCTTCTGTTTCTGGATACATGATTTTTGAGACTATTAAGGCAACAGGGGAAGTCATAAAAAAAGCCGCAATTAAATGTTCTGGCGGAATCCCAAAGGACAAATAAGCACCTAATACACCTCCAGCAATAGTCGCAAAACCACCAGTCATGACAGCGTGCAGTTCAGATTGCGTCATGTTTGCTAGGTAAGGTTTGACCATGAGTGCTGCTTCTGTTGGTCCCAAGAAGATATTTCCAGCACAGGATAAAGATTCAGAACCTGATGTTTTCATGGTTTTCATCATCAACCATGCTAGGGCATTGACAACTCTTTGCAAAATGCCATAGTAATAAAGAATACTGATAAATGGTAACTGTTCACACTCCCCCACTAAAAAGGAATTAGGAAGTAACAGGGATAGGAG
>NZ_VIKX01000018.1 GCF_009711935.1 Dolichospermum sp. UHCC 0259
CTCCTATCCCTGTTACTTCCTAATTCCTTTTTAGTGGGGGAGTGTGAACAGTTACCTATTTTAGAGGTTTTAGGAGATATTTTTAAACAAAACTTATCAATCACAACTAGGCTGACTCTTGATAGAATAGTCAAATTGACAACATAATTGACTAAAAAAAGGATAATCGCTGCATACCTCACATTGTTGCCATAAATTCATATTGCTTAAATTAATTTAATGTTAAAAAAAAAGACACACTTTTTTACACCAATTGCTGTATCATGATCGAGAGAATCAATATAAACTGCATGGAAAATTAAAATTCAGATGAATTATCTTGATATCTTCACAAAAAATTGGCTTATTTTTCAAGGTTATGCCTAAATATATCCAATTTTGCTTGATATTTTGACCTAGAAAGGTTTAGTTAAATTTCTCGATTGATGCGACGGTGAATGTAATTTAAGCCTCTAATTAAGAACAATATGGGGCTGAAAGATCAGTATTTGGCAGCAAAATAATTAAATACTGAAATAATATTTTCAAATAATTTTTGTGGAAGTAGGAGGCATTTTCATCATGGCTACAGAGAATATAAAGAACGCATACATTATTGGTGCTGAAAATTTTGGTGCTTGGAGTCCAGGTTATGACGCATCCGGTTATTTAAAGGTTTTACCTCATCCTGAACAGAAAATAGTCTTTAAAGATCCCTTTATTCAATGGCAACAAGATCATCAAAATGGCCAGTTTAAAGAAATAGGTGACGGTGGGGGATATTATTCCAGTTGGGGTGAAGATGAGGTACTAGAAGTTACCTTAGATATGCAGTACCTCAGCCAGATTGATATTGATGGATTTGGTATCATACAAGCAGGTGACGGATATATTCCCTGGCTCAATGATGAAAAAACAGCCTATGAATTTCTGAGGGCTTACAATGGTTTAATTCCTGGACCATTACTAGTTGCAGATCCTGGTGACACAATCAAAATCACCCTCATAAATAACCTCAAACCAGGCTCAGTAGCTCCATCTGCGCCTGAACAAATAACTAACCTACATACACATGGATTACACGTCTCACCTGTAGGGGCAGGAGATAACGTTGTTGTCAGTCTTGCCTCTGGAGATACGAGAGAGATATCCATCAAATTACCTGATAATCATGCTATTGGACTTGACTGGTATCACCCCCATTTGCACGGAATAACTAGTGAGCAAGTGGCTTCCGGTTTAGGGGGTCTTTTGACAATAAACCCTCCGTATGATCTGCCTGACCTGGATAAATTTAACCCCACGACAGAGCCATTCTATACAATGGCGATTAATACGTTTGGTATTCAACAACAACTAAGAACACCAAACGCAAATGATCCTTTAAACCAAAGTCCAGACGGCATAGAAGTTCCTGCCGGTACACCTCTACAACTAACAAATGGAGCTTATGAACTTTCTGATGCAGTTTTTGGAAGTTACAATGCCAAACCTGCATCCTATGACCCAACACAACCAACAGGAAATCCTGAGTTTTTCCTATTTGAATATGGAGGAGGAGCTTTAGCAGAACCAGTAGAAAATGTTATCCACACTGTCAACGGACAATACAACCCCACAATAGAAAAGGTTCAAACAGGTAAATGGAGTCTCTTCTCATTTGCCAATATGAGCATCAATTCCTTCCACGTTTTGCAACTGGTACATGATGATGGAAATGGGAATCTGACCCCGGAACAAGTTACATTAGTATCTATTGACGGTAACGCCAGTGGTGCAGTTGAAAGTTCCAGAAGAGAAATAACTGAGTTTCCAGTCCTTAGTCCTGGTGCTAGAGTTGCTATTCAACACGCCTTCACCAAGCCAGGTAAATACTACTTTCTTTCCAACGGTACAGACGAAATTCTGGATGCAGACGATGTATCCCAACTTATTGGGAATAGTAAAGGCTTTAACGATGGTCACTTAATTTGGGCACCTCAAGTTTTAGCCACAGTGGAAGTAGAAGGCCCTGAAATAACACCAGCGCAATTGCCACACTTCCCAGAACCCTATGATGTTTTAATCAAAGAAAGCGAAGAGATTAATGCGACCATAGAAGCTGCTAAAAACGGTGATGTTAATCGGGAAAGAACTTTTACATGGGATGCCAATATAGGTGGGGCGATCCTGGCTGGCAATTTCCCCAGCGATACGGAAGTAGAAACATTTGAAGGGACTTATACCATCAACGGTGAATATTATTCTACAACGCCTGGTGAAAGTATGCCCCCACTGGCTATGCCTATGTTGGGGACAAAAGAAATTTGGAATATTGTTAACAGATCAGGATTGCTAGATCCCAATTTACCCCAAGATTTAAATATTCCTTTGTCAGAATGGCATCCATTCCACATTCACCAAAATGACTTTGCTGTTCTAGAAATTAATGGCTTGAAGGTAGAAGATATCCAGCAAACCTACCTTGCAGGTGTATTATCAGATATTGTTACCCTACCACCAGCTTATGTAGATGGAACGGCGACTCTGGATAACCCTTACGGCACACCCTTCAACATATTTGTCAATGACCCGACAACAGGTGTAGCCTCAGAAGTCAAAATCGTGATGAGTTTTGAGGACTTCCCTGGTAGCTATGTCAATCACTGTCACATTCTTTTCCACGAAGATGCAGGGATGATGGCTGTTCTTAGAGTCATCCTCAACACAGAAGATACTTGGTTAGGTTTGGGGGTTGATCAGGATGCCAAAGGACAAATAGAGTTGTTTAGAGCCAACAACTATGAAGAAAGCATCATTCTCAATCCCTACGGTGACAACTTCAGCCAGGGAATTGATCTAGCGATCGCTGATGTTGGTTACAAATTCAACAGTGATGAAGAAAATCAAAACGTTACAGATAACGTTACTGATGTCATTACCATCCAGCGCAGTTTAAAAAAAGATAGTGATCATTTCACGGTTAAAGTCTTTGATGGTGAAACACTAATTCAAGAACAAGAAGGAATTTACGAATTTTCAGCCGAATATGAATTAGAAAATACCTTCACACAAATTCCTGATACCAATATATTTGAAGTATTGATATCAGGGACAGATGATAGTGCTGGATACGGACTGACTACAATTACAGGTCGGATCTACGGCACAATCGAAAACACAGGCAAAGGTACATTTGACTCAGATCCCACCAAATTTGGACTAGTTGGCTTTGAAGAAGGCTTCATCGCCTTAGAAACTGTTGATGGTGAAAGAATATTTGGCAGTGATACAGCCAACAGTCAAATTAACTTCCAAACAGGTGTAGTTAATGCTTCTGGTTTGGTAACTCTGAGCGGTGGAGAAGGTAAATTCGAGGGTATTGTTGGCAGATTAGATTTGTCAGAATTGGGTACATTTAACCCAGATCCCACTCAACCCTACATTGCCGATCTGAAGGTTAAAGCCTCATTTGAAAGACCCGAAACAACAGACTCTTTTGATGGCAATGATCCAAACATCCTACTAACAGAAATTACACCATTTCAAGATATAACCCCGACAAAAGAACAAATCGCATCCGTCGCATCTGGTGACATAGATGGCGACGGCTTTGCAGATATAGTCGTCGGTTTAGGTGGGGATATCGCACCAATCATTGAGATTTACAGCGGCAAAAATTATCACCTGATGAGTCGCCTTAACCCCTTCCATCATGAAACTTTCACTGGCAAGATTAACCTAGCAGTTGGTGATATCAACGGTGATAACTATGACGACATCATTGTGGGACAAGGCAGTGGTGGACAGGGCTTAGTAGAAGTCTATGATGGGATCTTAATTCAGGAAAAAGGTAGCCTAGTTGGCAAAGATACAGCACATGACACAGGCCTGCTATCCCAAATTTTCCAACCCTACGGCACTAACTACACTGGTGAAGTAGATGTCACATCTGGCTATGTTCTCCAAAGACCAGATGAACCCAATGGCTTCCCTGTTCAGACCAACAATGCCAACCTGACAACAATCGCTAAGGGTGATCAGCCTGATGGTTATGAACAGATTCAGGTCTTTACCTACATGGGTGGAGGTCATGGTGAACATCATGAAAGTAGCTCTGATGAAGAAGAACTGCGTCTTGATGTCTCATTAACCCCAGTTGGTAACACTCAAGAAATTCTGGGAACCTTTGCTGACCTTCCCAATTTACCTAACGGTGAACCAGTTCTGTTTACCCGCAGGAAAAATGGTGAGTATGAAATTATTCACCTGGGAGCAGAAAACATACCTGAATCGTTGACCTTTGGTGAGGCTAAGAAGCAGGTAGAGGAAGTTACAGAAATCACCAAAGTAAATAACAAAGATATTTTCACCCTCAAAGGTGGTAGTAACGGCAAAGTCAAATTGAAAGTCACCCTAGAAGAATACAGTTCTAGTTTTGTCAACGAAATAGGAGTATTTTTTGTTGATAATGATGAAGGCTTTATTAACGGTATCGCTCCCGGAACGTCTGGTTACACTGAGGCCGCTTTAACAAGATCAAGGGTGATTTTCTCATCTATCGCCAATCGTCCCAACGGCTTCAGCATTGATGGTTTGTCCAGCTTGTTAGAATTTGACTTTGATGTCAAGGTGAGATTTTTGACTATCAATAACAGCACTTTGGATGCTGTTTCATCTGGTTTCACCTCGAAAACAGAAGTGCTGTTTTCAGAAATATACCAAACCATTGAATCTTTAAGCGGTGGTGAATTTTCTCTCAAATGGAAAGATAAGTCTGACAAGAGTAGCTTTAAACTCAAAATTAAAACCAGCACAGAAACTTACATTCAGGGGACAAGACTTCAAGCGGAATTTGGCAGAGAAGTCCTTGATTTTAGGTCTTCTACCACTGATGTCAAGGCTGAGTTTAAGGTTTACAGAGAAGCAGCATTTAACAACTTTGTCGGATTTTATCCCATCCTCGATGGAGACGGCAAGATTGATACCAACAATGATGGTCAAGCCGATTTTGCCCCAGGTGATGCAGGCTACCTCCAAGCTGCCGTTAACTTATACCTGCAAGAGATACGTTTAACTGTCACTAACCAAGGGCAAGCAAATTACCAAGGAACCTTCGCCCAAGGCTCAATCTTTGCACCATTTATTATTGCTAATGGAACAATAGAGGATGTCTTAAATGGTAACTCTAGCAACATTCCTAATGTTTACTTTGCATTCTTAGGAGCTAATCCAGGTCAGGCGGATCACATTCGTCTACTAGGCAATAACATCTTCGGCTTTGAAGATTTACCAGGTAGTCAAAGTGACAATGATTACAATGATTGCATTGTCGAAATCAAGACGGCTTAAAAGCCTGTTTTACAGCGATTTCCGATCATATAAGGTACATCTTAGCCCCCTCATCGCAAGCGATGAGGGGGTTGGGGGTGGGGTTCTTGTTCCAGGTTTGATGACAATTTGCTGTAATTTAGTGCGGGCGGAACTTCGCCCCTACTAAATCCTGAATTCTCCTTTATGTATTCATAACAAAAGAGAATTTAGAGTATGAAAAGTAACAAAATGACGTGGTGTGATCTAAAGAAAATGTTGGCATTAATCAAATTACTTGCTAGTCCAATGGTAGTCGTGGGGGCGATCGCTACTTCAACTTTAATAGGTAGTATTGCTTCTGCTCAGGTAGTATTGACAGATGACTCATTAATATCTGAATCTGCTACCCCATCAAATCAGGTAGTCTTAACAGATAATTCATCTATATCCGAATCAGAGTCAACTACCTCATCTACTTCAGATGATCATCTCCCGGATAGTGCCTCTACTTTTAACTCTGATCTAGATCAAACTGACAGTAGTGCCGATGAAAGTATGGCACAGATGAATACTGTCGCGCAGTTTTCTGATGTTCAACCCACAGACTGGGCTTTCCAAGCTTTACAATCCTTAGTTGAACGCTATGGTTGTGTTGCAGGTTATCCCAATGGCACATTCCGTGGAAACCGTGCCATCACTCGTTATGAATTTGCCGCAGGTTTGAATGCTTGTTTACAACGAATTAACGAACTAATCACCACAGCTACCAGTGACCTAGTCAAAAAAGAAGACCTAGCTACTTTACAACGTTTAGGAGAAGAATTTGCTAGTGAATTAGCATCTCTAAGAGGTCGCGTAGACACCTTAGAAACACGCACCACCCAACTAGAAGCAAATCAGTTTTCCACTACTACCAAATTATTAGGGGATGTCAGAGTTCAAACCAATGCTTATTTTTCTGGAGATGGTGATCCCCAAGCCAACACTCAATATTTAGCTTTTATCGGGTTACTGACTAGCTTTACAGGTCGAGATTCATTAGTCACAGGTTTATCTACAACAAATACCACTTTTCCAGAAATAGCCACCACCAACAATGGTATAGAGGTGGGTGGAACCAGAGAAGGTGCTAGTGAGGCTTCTTCTGCTGGTGATCAGTTCAGTAATGTCCGTGTCATCACGTTGGGCTATCAATTTCCCATTGGTGAAAAACTAAACGTAGATATCATCGGTGTTAACCGTTATCGTTTTAGCCCTGTTTTTCTAAATCAATTTGCTCCTTACTATGTTAGAGGTGAGGGGCCTGTCGGTAGCTTTGCGATCGCCCCCCCAATGTATCTTATCGGCGCTGGTTCAGGGATGTCCCTTAGCTATAAATTATTTGATTCGACAGTAGTGAAAGCGAGTTATTTAGCTAACTTTGCCAACGACTCAAATTTAGGAGGGTTGTTTAATGGTGACTATGTAGCCGCAACAGAAATTAACTATAATCCCAGCCCTAAATTATTCCTACAATTTGCCTATCAACACGGTTACTTTAGCCCTGGTAACTTTGGCTTTAATAATGGTCAAGGATTTAGAGGTAATGGTTTTGTTGGTACTGCCTTGGCAAACCGGTTTGATGATGCAGGTGTTTTATTTGCAGACGCATCCGCAGTCACCACCAATGGTTATCTCTTAGGTGGTTACTTTGCACTTAGCCCAAAAGTCGCAATAGGTGGTTGGGCTAACCTAATTAAAGCTCAACTATTGGATAAGGGAGCGGCTGATATTTGGACTTACTCAGTTCAACTCGCTTTTCCTGATTTGTTTAAAAATGGCAATCATGGCGGTTTAGTTGTAGGTATGGAACCTACCCTCACAGGTTTAGAAAGTGATCTACCCCATGCACAATTTAAAAATGATACTTCACTACACATGGAAGGATATTATGTGCATCGTATTTCCGACAGAATTTCCATCACTCCCTCTATCACATGGATCACAGCACCAAACCAAGATGCTAACAACAACGATATTGTTATTGGTGGTTTAAGGACTACCTTTAGTTTTTAGTTGTAAGATTTGTTTGGGTAAGTCCTGATTTAGTCAACATCTTTACATTATTCAAAGTTAGATTTAGATTGAGAATTAGAATTTACTTAAACCATACCTTAGCCAAATTACAAGGGTGAGATGATGATGCTTCAACCATTAACTCCCATTTCTGGCTTGGCTTGGCAAAAACAATCAGCGCTAAAAATTTCTTGAAGGTCTCCTACAAGAATTTCAGATAAAAAACTACCTTTTTATCGAAACGCTTGTTTATGCTTAGTTTTGCCAGTTTTGCCCAAAATTATCAAGGCTCTTATTTTGGCTGAGGTATTGTTAAATTGTCACAATAACTAACAATACACAGGGTTAATCATGCAACTGGACTTTATAACTCAGTTCTTACCCCCTTACATTAGCGGTTTTCCAGCTTTTGGAATCTTAATACTCCGATTAATCTGGGGAAGCGCAATGGTTCTATATGGATGGACTAAGGTAAAAAATCCGTTTAATTGGATGAAAGAAGAAGGTATGCCAGAGTTTCCTGGTGTCCTACAGTTGCTAGGTGCAATAACGATTTTTGGTGGGGGTATTGCGATTATTGCTGGTTTTCTGACACCTTTAGCAGCATTAGGGATTGCTGGATCAATGGGAATAGCCCTTTCTATTCATTGGACTATCTTTCACGATCCTTTTGTGAAGTATCCACCCAATAAACCAGGTCCTTCTTTTGATGTACCTTTTGTTTATTTTGCGATCGCACTCATGTTGGTTTTCTTGGGACCTGGTAGGCTTTCCATAGATTACCTCTTGTTCGGTTAATCAACAGTTGGTTTCAGCTTCGATTGTATCCAGAGACGTTATCAATAACGTCTCTGTTTTTAATATAGGAATCCGGTTTTGTTTCTGAAGTTACTCGTAGAGGTAGGGAACAGGAAAGAATACGCCACGCAAGCTATCAAAAATCAAATAGGAGTCCTATAGTTGTGTGGAAATATTACTCAGGGTTCATTGTTGTAAACCATTGTTCATCTTGGGTAAAGATAATATCCAAGGTGACATTAGGAAATTTTTGTTTCACTATGTCTGTAATCTTGTAGCGCATTTCATCTACTGCTTCCAGACTAGTTAGAGCTTGCTCATTTGGTAATAACCAGTAAAGATGGAGATATAAAGCCTCTCCTACCTCTGTGATTCTTAAATAACGTTTAGCACAGGGAACTTGATTGCTTGCGACATCAATGATATCACTGATGCGTTTTTGTAAATCAGCCCCAGGAGCGCCTAACAGGAGTTGATTGAGACTTTCTAAGATGACTTTAACGGGAATAGGGAAGGCAAGTAGCACTAAAACGACAACGATAGTGGGATCGGCGTAATCAACAAACCAATTTAAAGGAGTGTTTTTAATTAATGTAATGACAGTGAAAACAATTCCCACAGAAAGGCTAATTCCTCCATTAATCAGCCAATTTTTTGCGTCTACACGCACTAAGGGCGAGCCTGTTTTTTTTGCAATAATATTCTGGACTAAGGCTATACTCAGACAAGTGAATGCGGCAATCGCTGTATAAATTACGGCTACACTAGCCTCAACTTTTCTACCACCATGCAACAATGCCGCCACAGCAGAAATAAAAGCAAACATGGATAGTCCCATAATCATTAGTCCCTTACACAGGTTGAGCAAGGGAGCAAAACCTGCGTAACCAAATTGGAACTTTCGACCCTCTGGACGTTTCAAAATTCGAGAAATCCACAAGGTAGCTAATGCCATGATCAGACTAATGATGTTAAAAAAACCATCCAGCATCACTGCTGCCGATTCAATCGCTAATCCGAAGGAGATACCTAAAATCGAGAGAAACAAAGTACCACCGATAGATAAGTAGATACTGGTCTGTTCCAGACGTTCACGAGATGAATCATTCATATAAAAAAGTGATTTACTTCAGTGTTTTTGAGCTACATTATCCCTTTGACAGTTTCCTGCTGGCCTGTCAGTGGGATTTGATGACATCTGTTCGACAAACCTATCCGAACACCATTAGTTGTGATTAAAAGTCTTTCAGATTTATCAATAAGTAGGTCAACAGGAAAATTTAAAGGTATGTAACGGTATGTAAAGTTGTCTCAATGCGATATTCTGATTGAGTTTCAGCCATTTTATAAAACGCAATACCCCTCATTTTTATTTTGTTCACCTACTTATGTAAATCTTAGTATTATTTAGTCCCGTCATTCAAACTTGATTTATCAGTTATTCTACTATGTAAAAAGTTATTAAAATTTTATTGTCGAAAAATACGTTTATGCCATTCTGTGATAATAAGTATAGATAGTTGGTTAAAAATGCAATTATAATCCTCCCAGTTTATGTTGTATATTAGCCAGAGGTTAGTTTAACTTGAGTTAAAAATAAAATTAACAATTCTAGAATTGGAAATCTTGAGGGGATTGACAAATCTTGATTTCTGACCACGGAAGGCTAATTTTAGCTGTCAATTGTTAAATAGTTGATAAATGCCAGGGTAAATACGAGAAAAATCAAGCTATGAAATACGAAAATGCCGTTTTAGATGATTTAGAACTTCAAGCGGCTTTAAAGCAGATAAATCCCAAATTTGGTGATTTTGTCACGCGAGTAGCAGGTGAAGCCTGGGGGCTGCCATTAATTGATCAAAAAACCAAAGCCCTGATTACCATTGCTGTTGATGTAGTCAACCAAGGACAAGCAGGACCTGGAAGTCCCTTTGGCGCTCACGTCAATATGGCTATCAAACAGGGAGCAACTCCTGAAGAAATTGAAGAATTATTATTGTTTCTTTGTGCTTATGCGGGATTTAATAAAGTTGCTGGTTGTTTTGGTGCTTTAAATGAAATAATGGGAAAATAATTTCTCATGTAATTCTGGAATCCATCAAGCTCGATTTGTAGTTGAGGGAAGTTACTGAAGCACGGAAATACGGACGGATATTTGAGCAAAAATCTAGACCTACAAACAAGTCGGACTTTCTCTCTGAGTAGTTTTTTAAACCTTGTACCATACCTCTGGATGGTAAAAATGTAACTTTGAAAATATAGGCGATCGCTTGATTAAAAACCTTGTATTGTCCTCAAGTTTCAAACTTTATTTTCATCAAAGTGACATCAACAGTAAAAAAGGACAGCAATAATGCTTTCAGTAATTAATAACACAATCAAAACCGACTATTCAGCACGAGATCAACAAGGAAAAGTAGCCTTTTATGTACTCCTGTGGAAAAGACAGGGCATCCCTCTAGAACTTTTTGATGATTATTGGAGAGACGTGCATGGCCCAGTTTGCGCCAGATTACCAGGGCAGTATCAATACTGGCAATTTCACGTAGCTCATAACGAAGGTGGTTTCTATCCAGAAATCCCTGGTTTAGACTACACAACCAGCCTAGACGATAACTTCGATGGTATAGCTGAATTAACATTTGCCAGCGAAGCAGATCGTCAGACATGGTTCACAGCTTCAGCCATCCTCATGGATGATGAACACAACCTATTTCGCAAAGCGATTGGTTACAACACCAGTCCAGGTAATTCCATCACCTACGTAGATAGAATTTCCACAGGTGATCCCAACGGCGACACTGGTGTGCTAAAATTTCACGTCATGGTCAAAAAAGCCAAAGGCGTAAGTGTTGAAGCTTTTCGTCATTACCTCACAGAAACCTTTGCTCCCAAAATCAGCAGCAGTGACGCTGTACTGAAATTTAGACTGCATTTATTTGAAGAAGTAGACAACTCCCGTCCCGATGCCGCCGGTGTCAGTCACTATGAACCAGAAGAAAAGCAATATCATGCAGCCTATGAAATTGCCTTTACGAACCATCTGGAAAGAGAGAAATTTTTTGCATCTGCTGAATATTCAACAGCCGTAAGAGATGCAGCCAGATACATCAAACAAATCCAACCATTTCCAGAAAGAACAGCATACACCTTTGTTTACAACAGTGAAATGACTCTAGCTGGGAAACGAAGTTCCTCAGTAGCAGAATTGATCACAGACATCGGCGCAGTTAATCAACTTCAACAAGATATAGAATCACTCATGTTATATCAAAATCTTTACACGCCCCAAACCAACGGACATTCCCACTCCCAAAACGGACAAAGCAAACCTGCTCCAGCCAGAAAACGTACCAATTACTACGCTGGTTTATCAGCAGACTACTCCCGTCCTGGTTTAGTAAGTCCTTACGTAGCGCAAAAACTGATCGAAGATGCAGAGAAAATTGTCGCTATGAAAGAACCAAAACTACCAGAAATTGGTCCTTACTACACCCTCGAACAAATAGAAAGAGAAAACAGAGAGTGGTGGCCAACCCACTGTGAAGCTCTCAGACAAGGAAGAGGTGACATCCTCACAGGAGAATACCGCGACGATCTAGTATACTTCTGTCAAGATGGCCCATACCAAGGATTAGAGCAACAAAAAGAAAGAGAAAAACACTGGTGGGCATTAATCGCTCAACCCGGTGTCACCATGTGTTGGCCTATCGTCATGTTCTACGGTGAACATACATACTTTGAATGGAAGTGTGTAGATGACGAAACCAACGAAACTCTAGCTAAAGGTAACGTAACCTGGGTGCGTCGTGGTAATAGAGGCGGATGCTATCTGAAAACTGAGCAACTGACCTTCTACCGTGATGTATTCGCTGCTAATGAATTATTGACCTTGATCACTACCGCCTGAGATGAAACAGGAGTTAGTACACCAAAAAAATGCAGTTTTGGATCATCCTGAACTGCAACAGGGTCTAAAAAAAATCAGTTCCAAGTTTGGTGATTTTGTTATTCGGGTAGCAAGTGAAGCTTGGAAGTTGCCATTAATTGACCAGAAAACCAAAGCTCTGATTGCGATCGCCATTGATGTCGTCAATCAAGATCATATAGGTTCTGGCAACTTCTTTGCAGCCCATCTCAAAATGGCACTCCAGCAAGGCGCAACCCCCGCAGAAATTGAAGAATTACTCTTGTTCTTGTGTGTCTATGGGGGATTTAATAAAGTTGCAGCTTGTTTTGCTACCTTTAATTTGATTATTGACGAACTCTATCCCAAGCAGAGGAAAGCAATAATGCTGGCAGAAAGCAAACAGTCCACTAAAACTGATTATTCCGCAGAGGATCAGCAAGGGCAAGTAGCCTTTTATGTCCTCCTGTGGAAAAAGCCAGGAATCTCAGTAGAACTTTTTGAGAACTATTGGAGAAATGTACACGGACCAGTTTGCGCCAGATTACCAGGTCAATATCAATACTGGCAATTTCGGGTAGATCATGATCAAATGGGCTATTTTCCCCAAATTCCCGGTTTAGACTACATTAGCGACCCAGAAGAGAACTTTGATAGTATTGCCGAGTTAACATTTACCAGCGAAGCCGAACGAAATAAATGGTTTGCAGCTTCAGCCATTCTCATGGATGACGAGCATAACCTGTTTCGCAAAGCCATAGGTTACAACACCAGCCCCGGCAACTCTATCACCTATATTAACCGTATTGTTGACGATACAGCCAATGGCGAAATCAAAGCCATCAAATTCCATGTCATGGTCAGAAAAGCCGATGGTGTTAGTACCCAAGCATTTCGGCAATATTTGACCACCACATTTGCACCCAGCATAGTCCATCACGACCTTCAAGGAGGCATAGTATCTCTTATGTCTAGTTCAGCAACCACATCTCAAACTGTCTTTAATGAAATTAATGGCAAGCCAAAAAGCTTAGGTCATTATTTACAAGGACTACAGCACGTCGGTATCACAGTTAGTGATATGACCAAAGCCCTAGAATTTTACGTTGAAGTTTTGGGTGGAAAACCAGCCATAGGTGGAGATGGATTTATTGGGGATGAGTTACATAATCTCCTATTCCAAAAAGAAGACTTGGAAGCATGGAAAACAGGTATTAATCCCAAATCATTAGGTGTACCTGATATCAGAGATGGTTCTCAGGAATCATTGGATGTTAGATTTATTTCCTTTGGTAATACCTGTGTAGAACTGATCCATTTTCGAGATGCCAAGTTAACACCTACTGCACCTGGTATTTTTGATAAAATTCCTTCTGGAATTGGTCATGTCAACGCACCCCACCTATCTTTTCATGTCAAAGATGATGTGGATCTCGATGCCTTCGCCAAGATGTTAGAAGATGAATGTCAAAAGCGAGGAATTGAGAACGTTGTGGCTAACCGAATTATTCATATTGATTCGGAAACAGCCAGGCAAAATGCCCCATTAAAATATGCTAAATTGGATTTAATTGGTGATTTTGATGGTTGGTTATTGTTCTACTGTAAAGGTCCCAATGGTGAACAGTTAGAATTTAACCAAGTTAAGAGAAAAGCCAGAGAAATGTTCACCAAAGCTCAAAAAGAATATAACTTGAGCAATGGGACAGATTACTGGTTTTATGATAATATTGCCCCAGTTGCTCATAACAGCAACCAGAGAATTTTTAACACCTTTAGTGCCAATGTAAATGCCTCAGTTGAAAAGATTTGGGAAGCATGGACTAATCAAACTTATAGTGATCAATTTCCCATTCTAGAACGTTATCCTAATGGTGTTTTGCGGGAAGCAAAAATGCCTGGAATGGAGATGAAGCAAAGATTAACCATTGATAAAGAAGCTAGAAGTTTGACCATTGATCTTGTAGATCATCCTTTATTTACTGGTAGGTTTATCAATCATTTGCATCCTCCTTCATCCGAACCAGGTTCTTTACCAATCATCACCTATACCATAGATTTGCAACCTAAAAGTGATCTAGCTTTTACACATCCAGATGGTCAAGGCTTTATAGAAGCAGCCAAACTAGAAAATGTGCAAAAAGCTGTGTATCAACTCAAAGCAAATGTTGAAAGTTCCACAACAAATTCAGCACCAAATGAGGGAAAAACTATGACTCAATCATTAGTCCGTTCAGGTCAAAAATCGGAAATAGTCAGACGGATGTTTGAAGCCGGTGAGTCCATGAATGTAGATAATTTTGTGAAATTCTACACCGAAGATGCCCACTACCAATTTAGTAACTTTCCAGTGGCTTATGGACCTCAAGGTATTAAAGATACTTCTGTTGGGTTTCTGCAAACAGTAGCTAAAGTCCACCACTACATTACTAATATCTGGGAACAAGGAGATACTGTAATTTGTGAAATGGAAGTTACCTACATCCGTCATGATGGTAAAGTCTTCCGTTTACCTTGCTGTGATACAATTGTCTTCAAAGGTGATAAAGTCCAAGAACTAAGAATTTACATGGATATTAGTCCTGTATTTCAAACCGAAGAAGTCAAACCCCAAGCAGCAGTTTCTAGCGATTTCCTCCTACAAAGAATCGGTAAAATGTATGAGGCTTTACACGCCGGAAACTGGGAAGAATTTAAAACATTCTTTACCCCCGACTTACTCTACAAAGTCGGTGCTAATGAAGCTGTAATTGGTCCAGATGCTTGCGTTGGATTTTTACAGCATATCTATAAAACCCTGAAATTAACTACTCATAATGCCAGAGGTACATGGGCAGTTGGTAACACAGTAATTTTGGAAATGGATGCGAACTATGTCAATAAAGTTGACAAGCGGTTTGTCCAAGTTCCTTGTACAGATATCTATCGGTTTGACGGCGATCGCATTTATGAATGGCGTGTATATCCCGATCCTTCTCAGTTGAATCTCAAATTTTAACTGAACTGGCAAATCACATCTATCTAATTAGACAGAGTCGAGTTAAAAAGAGCTAATTTATTCCCGATAAAATAAATGGTTTTTCTCTTAACTCACTCTGCTTTCATTAAAAAAGTCAAAACCACCGATCATAACAACAATGTCATTGTATGGTTATGTTGGCAGTAAAAATATCAAAACAGTATGAATTTATTGCTCGATAATATCATGGCTTATAAAGGATTAAAGAAAATATGACAGCTACTAGTAAAGGCAAAATCGGTGTACTCATTGAAGAACATTTTGACGGCACAGAATTCCGCCGTTTTAATGAATATTTTCCCCAACAGGGTTATGAAGTAGAATATATTTCTCATTTATGGGGAAACAAAGAACTACACTTTGGTTCAAACCCCGAAAATGATCAAGTAGAATATCACGTTACTGTCAGCACAGAAGTTAAAGATATCAACCCCAGTGACTATAAAGGCATTATTTGTATCGGAGCTTATGCAATGGATAGGCTCAGATATCAAGTCAATGTCAAAAAAGGTGAAAAAAACCAAGCTCCTGCCGTTGTTTTTCTCAGAAATGCAGCAAATACAGATAACGTAAAATTAGGGACTATTTGCCATAGTTTGTGGTTATTTTGTGCAGACCCAGATTTAATTAAAGGCAAAAAAGTTACCTGCGCTCATAACATCATCTGTGACGTAGAAAATGCCGGAGCGGATGTTATTTATGAAGGTGATGTTACTGTTGATTTGGTCATTGATGGTAATCTGATTACAGGCAAACATCCAGGAATGGTAGACCAATTCATGGAAACTTTTGTTCAAGAAATTGAGAAAAATTAGTCCTGTGCATACTATAGTTTAACTCAAGTAATTTAACCCAATAAATTCTTAACAAAACGAGGAAATTTTATGACCACAAAGGTAGATTTTACCTTCTCTGATCTCATCGCTGGATACGTTACCGAATATGACGGTAATAGCGACACCTTTGGACTGCAAACTTCTGATGGCAGAGAGTTTCAAATTAAAATTAGTCCCATGGCCTATGCGAAGTTAATTCAAAACTTTGACGAAGGCTATCCTGATGCAACTGCCAGCATGAGAGCCATGCTATTACCAGGAAGGTATTTATTTACTTATGGGGTATTTTATCCAGATAAAGATATCTTCGATGCTAAACAGATAGTTTTTGCTGGTCGTCAGAAAACAGATTACGTTTTCGAGAAACAAGATTGGTGGGTAAAACAAATTAATGCTTTAGGCAAATTTTACCTCAAAGCTCAATTTGGTGAGGGTGACTACGACTACCGCAAATATCGCACTACATTGAATCTTAGTGGTGTACAGTCAACCACCAATTTTCGTCAAGAAACCGATACTATTTCTCGTTTAGTTTATGGTTTCGCTACTGCTTTCTTAATGACTGGTAATGATAGTTTCCTCAAAGCCGCAGAACGTGGGACTGAGTACCTGCGCGAACACATGAGGTTTGTAGACTTAGATGAAGGGATTGTCTACTGGTATCACGGAATTGATGTCAAGGGAGAAAAAGAAGATAAAATCTTTGCTTCCGAATTTGGGGACGATTACTATGCTATCCCTGCTTATGAACAAATTTACGCCCTAGCCGGTCCCATTCAAACCTATCGTTGTACTGGTGATCCTCGCATTATGGATGACACAGAGAAAACTATTAAGCTCTTTAACGAGTTTTTACTCGACAAAGGCGAAGATGGTGGATATTTCTCTCACCTCGATCCATTGACATTAGATCCTCTCAGCGAGTCATTAGGACACAATAAGGGAACAAAAAACTGGAACTCTGTCGGTGATCATGCCCCCGCTTACCTAATTAACCTGTGGTTAGCGACAGGTAAACAAGAATACGCTGATATGTTGGAGTATACCTTCGACACTATTGAAAAGCGTTTCCCTGACTATGAAAATAGCCCATTTGTGCAAGAAAGATTCTTCCAAGACTGGTCTCATGATCAAAGTTGGGGTTGGCAACAAAACCGCGCTGTCGTCGGTCACAACCTGAAAATTGCCTGGAACTTGATGCGGATGCAAAGCCTCAAAGCTAAAGATGGCTATGTCAATCTCGCTAAAAAAATTGCTGATATTATGCCCGGAGTAGGTAGTGATCAGCAACGTGGTGGTTGGTATGACGTTGTAGAACGCAGCCTTGGTGAAGGGGAAGAGCATTACCGCTTTGTTTGGCACGATCGCAAAGCTTGGTGGCAACAAGAACAAGCAATCCTAGCTTATCAAATTCTCGCAGGTATTCTTGATAACAAAGAATATCACCGTTTAGCCCGTGAATCCGCAGCTTTCTATAATGCTTGGTTCTTGGATTTAGAAGAGGGTGGGGTTTATTTCAACGTTTTAGCTAACGGTATTCCCTATCTAGCTGGGGGTAACGAAAGAGGTAAAGGTTCTCATTCCATGAGTGGTTATCACTCTTTTGAATTATGTTATTTAGCAGCGGTTTATACAAATCTGCTAATTACTAAACAACCGATGGACTTCTACTTTAAGCCTATTCCCGGTGGATTCCCCGATAATATTCTCCGAGTATCACCAGATATTTTACCACCCGGTAGTGTGAAAATTGGTAAGTGCGAAATTGACGGCGAACCTTATAGCAATTTCGATGCAGAAGCTTTAACTGTCACCTTACCCAAAACCAGCGAACGAGTGAAAATAAAAGTGCAGATTGTACCTGTATAACTAGAGAGAGAAGAAAGAGGGGAGAAACACTCCTCTTTCCCATATCTCAATATAAATCTACCGGAAGTTGGCAAGATGGAAGAAACTAAAATCAAGATTAATATCACAACCATTGAAGACATAAACATAGTTGTGGTGGAGGGTGATATAGATGCCAGTACCGCAGCATCGGTGACAAAAGAAGTTTTACCTCTAGTAGCACCAGGAAGTAAAATTATGCTCGATGTGAATGGGGTAGAATATATGTCCAGTGCAGGTTTGCGGACTTTGCTGAGTATACATCGGCAAAATACAGCCAAAGAAGGCAAATTAGTATTGGTGGGTTTGAATGAAGAACTCACAGATACTATGACTGTCACAGGGTTTATAGACTTTTTTGTAACTACTCAAGACCGAAAAGCAGGATTAGAAGCCCTGAATAAGGAACAGTCAAATGGAAAGAATTGATGTTCATCCAACGCATACTTATGAGGGGTTCAAACTCCGCAACGGAAAACCTTTCCCGTTTGGTGCAACCCTAGTTCCAGGAGGAGTTAACTTTTCTATTTTTTCAAGTTATGCCAAATCCTGTACTTTAGTTCTATTTGAAAGACACGCCAAGAAACCATTAGCAGAAATTCCTTTTCCTGAAGAATTTCGGATTGGTAATGTTTATTGTATGACTGTCTTTGACCTGGATTATGAAAATCTGGAATATGGCTACCGCATGGATGGGCCAAATAATTTCCGGGAAGGTCATTGGTTTGATACTAGCAAAGTCTTGATGGACCCCTACGCCAAAATTATTGGTGGTCGGGATGTTTGGGGCGTAACTCCTGACTGGAATGATATCTACCACCATCGGGCGAGAATTGCTTTTGATGATTTTGACTGGGAAAATGACCGTCCTTTGGAAATTCCTCCCGAAGATCAAATCATCTATGAAATGCACGTCCGCAGTTTTACCCGTCATCCTTCTTCTGGTGTGAAAGAAAAACATCAGGGTACTTTTGCAGGTATCAGGGACAAAATTTCTTATCTCAAAGAGTTGGGTGTCAACGCTGTGGAGTTGATGCCTATTTATGAGTTTGATGAGTTTGAAAATAGTCGTCCTAATCCCCAAACTGGGGAAACTCTATATAATTACTGGGGTTACAGTACCGTTGGTTTTTTTGCTCCCAAGGCTGGTTATGCGGCTACAGGCAAATTTGGAATGCAGGTGGATGAGCTAAAAACACTGGTTAAGGAATTGCATAAAAATGGGATTGAGGTAATTCTTGATGTAGTTTTTAACCACACTGCTGAAGGTAATGAGCATGGTCCGACAATTTCTTTTCGAGGGATTGACAATAAGACCTATTATATGCTGACCCCGGAAGGGTATTATTACAACTTTAGCGGTACTGGTAATACTCTCAACTGCAATAACCCCATTGTTAGAGGTATAGTTTTAGATTGTCTGCGTTATTGGGCTTCAGAATATCATATTGATGGCTTCCGCTTTGACTTGGCGGCTATTTTAGGTCGTGATCCTTGGGGCGCACCTTTGGCAAATCCTCCTTTGCTTGAATCTTTAGCTTTTGACCCGATTTTGGCTAAGTGTAAACTGATTGCTGAAGCTTGGGACGCTGGTGGTTTATACCAAGTCGGTTCTTTCCCAGCTTATGGACGTTGGGCAGAATGGAATGGTAAATACCGTGATGGGATTCGTAAGTTCTTGAAGGGTGATGGTACGGTTGGGGATGCTGCTCAACGTTTGCAGGGATCTCCTGATTTGTATGCTTGGTCTGGCCGCGCTCCGGCAACATCAATTAATTTCATTACGGCACATGATGGTTTTACCATGATGGATCTGTTTTCCTACAATGGAAAACATAATGAGGCTAATGGTGAGAATAATAACGATGGCACTAATGATAATGATAGCTGGAACTGTGGTTGGGAAGGGACAACAGATGATCCAGGTATCAATGCTTTACGCCGTCGGCAAATTAAAAATGCTCTGGCTATGCTGATGGTGAGTCAGGGTGTGCCAATGATTCTCATGGGTGATGAGGTGGGACGCACTCAGTATGGTAATAATAATACTTATTGCCATGATAATGATTTGAACTGGTTAGATTGGAAGCTGTTGGAAACTAATGCAGATTTGTTTAAGTTTTTTAAACATTGTATTGCTTTCCGTAATCTCCACCCAGTGTTAAGAAATCCCTGGCATTTCCAAAATCGGGATTATGTGGGCAGTGGTTACGCAGATATCACTTGGCATGGAACAAGGGCATGGAACGCAGATTGGTCTGATGCTAGTCGGACTCTGGCTTTTATGCTGTGTGGAAAACACGCCAAGCAAGGCACTGTGGAAGATAATTATATCTATGTAGCGATGAATATGCACTGGGAATCTTTATGGTTTGAGATTCCTGGCTTGCCTATGGGCATGAATTGGCATATTTTTGCTAATACTGGTGCGACAACACCGCATGATAGTTGGCAACCTGGTACTGAACCTGTACTGGAAAATCAGTCGGGATTGCTTTTGGGCGATCGCTCTCTGGCAATTTTGATAGGTAAATAAATTCTTGAGAGAGGGAACGGGGAACTCTTAACTGGGAACAGAAAAATCATTTGTTTAATTAATTCTGTCGCATTACTTACTTTTTTGTAATTCAAATACTCACAGGAAATTATGGCTTTAGATGTAACTCTGGAAACAATTGATGATATCGCTAAGATTACTTTAGCTGGAGAACTAGATGCTAGTACAGCAAATCTTTTTAAGGCAAAGGTAGAAGAGGCTGCTGACCAAAATCCTAAACGTTTAGTGCTGATGATGCAAGACTTAGAGTTTATGGCTAGTGCCGGACTCCGGGTGCTGATCTTCGCTAAACAACAAAAGCTGCCTGGTGTAGATATTTATGTTGTAGGCGCTCAAAAAGATACGGTGTTGGATACTATCAAGAAGACTGGCTTTGACCAGAGTGTTTATTTGGTAGATAAGTACGAGGCTTAATAAATAAGCAGAGTGTAGCAATTTGAGTTTGCAGTAAACATAATCTGAATTTAATTGTAGAGACTTTCCGCCGGAAAGTTTCTACAGGGATTAGGAAATCACAAAAAATCATTTTCATAGATAAAATCAGCAACACTAGAAATTTGAAAAAATATCAATCTTCCTTTCTGGGAAAGTTGTAAATATTCAACTGAATTATCGCTCAATATCAAAACCAGTGTTTATGGAAACTTTAACCGTATCGGGAACATTAGACTCTTTAGGAGCGATCGCTAAATACGTGATCAAAGCGGCTGAATCTGCGGGCTTAGATAAAAAAGCCGGCTATAAGCTGCGTCTGGCAGTTGACGAAATTGCTACTAATATAATTATTCATGGCTATGAAGAAGCTGGTTTACAAGGTAAATTAGAGATATCTGGGACTTTTCAGGAATCAACTTTAACTATTTGTCTTGAAGACACAGGAGCCAAATACGATCCTCACGAAAAGGTGACTGTCGCAACTGAAGAATTAAATAAGCCATTGGAAGAGCGGACAATAGGTGGACTGGGAGTATATTTAGCCATGCAAGGTGTTGATAAATACCTCTATGAACGTGAGGGAGATAAAAATCGCAACATTTTTGTGATCAATTGCAAGTAGACTATTTTATAGATGTTTGTTTGAGCTATATTAAGTTAATTCAGCCCCAATTAATCTATGTTAGTAGGTTAAGCATTTGCACAACAAAAAACATACGGGTATTAGGCATCTAATTTTTGGGACAATTTATGAATTTTAATAATCAGACTCAAACAGTAGATTACAAAGAACTAGAATCACTCCGCTGCGAAGTAGCAAAACTCAGAAATGAAAAAGCTGTTTTTAAGGCTCAAAGTCATTTGCTAGAAAAATTAGTATCAATGGCACGCTCTTCAACGGAAGGGGAGGTACTAAAAACAGCATTACAGACTACATTAGATGTAGCTACGGAGCAAACCCACTCTGAAAAAGGTAGTTTGTTCTTACTTGAACCTTCTGGAAAGGTAACAGACGCGATTTTGTCACGCACAGAAGTAACGCCTGAACAACGCAAAAATCTAATTGGTAATGTATTGGATAAGGGTTTAGCTGGTTGGGTAATCCGTCACCGTGAATTAGGATTAATTACGGATACTGAAAACGATGATCGCTGGCTTACCTTGCCTAATCAGCCTTATCAAGTCCGTTCTGCTTTAGCTGTTCCTATTATCAGAGGTGAAGAATTACTCGGTATTATTACCTTATTGCACTCTCAACCGGGGCATTTTAGCCAAGAAACTGCTAATCTCATGCTGCTAACGGCTGACCAGATGTCCTTAGTTTTGGAAAATGCTCGTCTGTATTCTAAACTTGATAAATATTCAAAAGCTCTTGACGCTGAACTAGAAAAGGGACGACAAATACAGATTGATTTTCTCCCTTACGAACTAGTTAAACAACCTAATTGGGAAATTGCTGCTTGTTTCTATCCTGCTCGTCAGGTAGCTGGAGACTTCTACGACACTTTTGAACTTCCTAATAATCAGGTAGGACTCGTAATTGCGGATGTATGTGATAAAGGTGTAGGAGCAGCGTTATTCATGGCTTTGATGCGGAGTTTAATCCGTGTATTTTCTTCAGAAACACAATTGCGTGGACTCGCTCATCAAATTCTTGAGGACAATCAGCCCATTGGTGGTTGGATTGGTGAGTCTGACTTCAAAAATTTAGATCATTTAAATGCTCTGCAAGCAGTTTCTAGAACTAATGAATATGTTGCCCAAAATCACTGGCAAATGAGTATGTTTGCAACCATGTTTTTTGGTGTTCTAGAACCAGAAACAGGAATACTTACTTATATTAATGGTGGACATGAACCGCTGTTTATTGTTAACCAATCTGGTGTGAAGAATACTCTTAAATCCACTGGTCCAGCGGTAGGGATGATGTCTGGAAGTAAATTTAAAATTCAGCAAGTTCAGCTTGAACCTGGTGATATATTGATTGGTTATACTGACGGTGTGACTGAAGGCAAAAACCCTGAAGGCAAGTTATTTACAGACAAGCGATTGCGGGATATTTTAGAGCAGCCAGCCGGTTCAGCCAAGGATTTGCTCAATTCTATCAAAACTAATTTATTTGCTTTTGTTGCTGATGCTCCACAGTTTGATGATATTACAATGCTTTGCATAAACAGGGTTGCGGAAGAAAGAATAGTTAAAATATAAAACATCCTGTGAATGTTTATTTGTTTTATGGTGTAGCGTAGTGTAAGCCATCAGATGATTTCTGACACCATCATACACCTGCCTATCCTCATCACTTCAGGTTATTTCCGCCGTTCCTGTAACTTGCGATAAACTGCTTTTAAATCAACTTGATGATGTGCTAAGGCTACAAGAGTATGATAAAACAAATCTGCAACTTCACCAGCGATCGCATCGGTATCATCATCTTTACAGGCCATGACTACCTCGGCGCTTTCCTCACCAATCTTTTTCAAAATCTTATTATCACCACCAGCCAATAATTTACAGGTGTAGGAATCTTCATTGGGGCGATCGCGGCGATCGCAAATTACCGCAAACAACTGTGATAAACTATCTCCCGGTGGTGCTGTCACCGTGCCATCAACTTGATGAAAACAACTGCGTTCCCCCGTATGACAAGCAATATCACCCAATTGCTCCACCCCAATCAAGAGAGCATCACTATCACAGTCATAACGAATCGTTTGTACCTTCTGAATATGTCCAGAAGTCGCGCCCTTATGCCAAAACTCCTGACGGGAACGACTCCAAAACCAAGTTTCCCCAGTGTCCAAGGTCTTTTGTAACGATTCCTGATTCATCCAACCCATCATCAGCACCGTACCATCCAAATAATCTTGGATAATGGCAGGAACTAAACCCTTGTCATCGTAGCGAATTTTGTCCACAGGGATAGCAGATGAAAACGATTTCAGTTCAGAAGAAGACATACCAATTAATTTACAATAATTCTTTGACTCAACATACCATTTTCAGTTAATCCCATACCAGAGAAATTCACAAGCAGCTTTTCACCCTATTCTAAGATATAAGATCAATTTTCATTACCACCTCATAGGAGATACCCTTGGTCAATACCTCAATTAAAACCACAAAATCACAAGAAATCTTTGCTGCTGCTCAAAACCTCATGCCCGGAGGAGTCAGTTCTCCCGTTCGCGCTTTTAAATCCGTCGGGGGACAACCCATAGTCTTTGATCGTGTTAATGGCGCTTATATTTGGGACATAGACGGCAACAAATACATTGACTATGTTGGTACTTGGGGACCAGCCATTTGTGGTCATGCTCATCCAGAAGTAATTTCCGCACTACACACAGCCCTAGATAAAGGCACAAGTTTTGGCGCTCCCTGCGTCCTCGAAAATGTTTTAGCCGAAATGGTCATTGATGCTGTTCCTAGCGTCGAAATGGTGAGATTCGTGAATTCTGGAACAGAAGCTTGTATGGCGGTATTACGCCTGATGCGAGCCTTTACAAATCGAGAAAAAGTGATCAAGTTTGAAGGCTGCTATCACGGACACGCGGATATGTTCTTGGTCAAAGCCGGTTCTGGTGTCGCTACCCTGGGCTTACCCGACTCCCCAGGAGTACCCAAATCCGTCACCGCCAGCACCTTAACCGCACCTTTCAATGATTTGGAAGCCGTAAAAGCCTTATTTGAACAAAACCCCAACGAAATCGCCGGTGTCATTCTCGAACCCGTAGTTGGTAACGCTGGTTTTATTACCCCTGATGCTGGTTTCCTAGAAGGACTACGGGAACTTACTCAAGAACATGGGGCATTACTTGTATTTGATGAAGTGATGACAGGCTTCCGTATTGCCTACGGTGGCGCACAAGCCAAATTTGGTGTTACCCCCGACTTAACCACAATGGGTAAAGTCATTGGTGGTGGTTTACCAGTCGGCGCTTACGGTGGTCGTCGTGAGATTATGTCAATGGTTGCCCCCGCAGGGCCTGTTTATCAAGCTGGGACTCTTTCTGGTAATCCTTTAGCCATGACAGCGGGAATTAAAACCCTGGAACTCCTCAGCAAACCAGGTACTTATGAGTATTTGGAAAAGATTACTAAACAGTTAGCTGATGGATTGCTAAAAATCTGTGCAGATACAGGTCATGCTGCCTGTGGTGGTAATATTAGTGCTATGTTTGGGCTATTCTTCACCGCAGGGCCTGTGCATAACTATGAAGATGCCAAAAAGGCGGATACGGGGAAATTCGGTCGTTTTCATCGCGGAATGTTAGAGCATGGTATTTACCTAGCACCATCTCAATTTGAAGCTGGTTTTACTTCTTTAGCACATACTTCCGAAGATATTGAACAGACATTAGCTGCTGCCAAAGAGGTGCTGTCTAGTCTGTAAATAGGTAATAGGTGATGGGTAATAGGTAATAAATACGCTGTTGCCTATTCCCTGGCTACCCTAATCAATTCATTATCACATCCGATTACTAATGTAATGGGATATAATTAATTACACAACTGATTTTTCTGTTTCCTGTTTCCCGTTCCTTGTTCCCTCTCTCAACGAGTGAATTTAATTTTGTCAGAATACTTATAAAATTGTCCACAGGGCTTGAGGGAATCAAAAAATAAATTTCCGCGTCAATAATCTAGCATAAATTTGAATTTGCTCTCCATAATGTAATGAGAGCATCACTATTCCCATTAAGCTGTTACGCAGCGAGTTTACATTGCATGAGCTATTGCGTAAATCCCACTTGTTCCAATCCTAAAAATTCAGCCTCTAGTCTAATATGTCAGGCTTGTGGCTCGAAATTGCTATTGCGCGATCGCTTTCGCGTAATTAAACCCATAGGTCAAGGTGGTTTTGGAGCAACATTTTTAGCAGTAGAGCAAAATCTCCCCGGCAACCCTCCCTGTGTAATTAAACAATTACGTCCAGCAACTACAACTCCGTATATATTAAACATGGCACGGGAGTTATTCTCCAGAGAAGCAGAAACTCTCGGTAAAATCGGTAATCATCCCCAAATACCCAGGCTACTAGACTATTTTGAAGATAACAATCAATTTTACTTGGTGCAAGAATACATAAGCGGTTTAACACTCCAACAAGAAGTGAAAAAAAATGGAGTTTATAGTGAAACCGGAGTCAGACAATTTTTAAGTGAAATCATGCCCTTGGTGCAATATATCCACGAGCAACAGGTAATTCACCGTGATATTAAGCCAGCTAACTTAATTCGTCGTTCTCAAGATGCCAGATTGGTACTAATTGATTTTGGTGCTGTCAAAAATAAAGTTAGTCAAGTCACAAGCAATCAGTCTGAACAATCAGCTTTAACAGCTTATGCAATTGGTACTCCTGGTTTTGCACCTCCTGAACAAATGGCTATGCGTCCAGTTTATGCCAGTGATATCTATGCAGTGGGAGTAACTTGTGTTTATTTGCTGACTGGGAAAATTCCTAAAGACTTAGAATACAATCCCACCACAGGGGAAATGATGTGGGAACATCTGGTACAGGCCAGTGACCATTTCATTAAGGTCTTGAGAAAAATGTTGGACGTATCAGTCCGTAATCGCTATCAAGCCGCACAAGACGTACTTACAGCTTTAGACATGGAGCCATATTTAGATAGTTTAAACCAAAGCTTACTATCTAAACCCTCTGGATCTACACAGAACTATTCAAATTCTGGAATTGATTCTATTGGTTATACTCGTGGTAACAATGATAGTGTTGCGAAATTAGCGGCATCTATTCGAGCGAGAAAAGACAAGACACCAGCAACAATAGACACAGAATGGAAACATGGACGCAATCAGGGTAGAGAATTGGCATCTAAACCAGCTACTAGAGATGTAAATAATGCTGATGATCCATTTTCTGCTCGAAAATTAGATTCCCAAAGTCTACTAGCAGCTTATGAAAAAGGAAGACGGGATTTTGCAGGCTGCAATTTTATCCGGTTGAGTGTACCTAGTGCTAACTTATCAGAAAGTAATTTCCATGCTGCTCAATTTCAGCAACCTAATTTTCAAGCAGCGAATCTTCACAATACCGACTTTGGAAGGGCAAGTTTACAAGAAGCAAATTTCAAAGATGCGGATTTAAGCAAAGCTTATTTTAGTAATGCTGATTTAGAAGGTGCAGACCTTAGAGGTGCAAACCTAAGTCAAGCCTATCTAAGTCAAGCTAATCTGCGGGGAGCTAATTTATCCGGCGCTAATCTCACTGGCGCTAAGGTGACTGATGAACAATTGGCTGTAGCTAAGACGAATTGGTTAACGGTACGTCCGAATGGTAAGCGCGGTTTATTTTAATCCCACATTCCCCTTGGTTTTATTGTGTTCACCTACTAAATACAAATTGAAGTGGGGAATGTGGGTTTGAACCCACCTGAGTTCGACATAAGATAATTTGCGGAAAATTCGCCCCAAGTATGAGTCTCAAACCCTTATTCTCTCGTTGAAAAAATCATAACTCCGTTCGCGTAGCGTCTCCAAGGGAGAACCTCCGAACTCCTAACACCGAACTCAGGTGAACCCACATAAGGTGCAGGGGAAAATAGCCCAGTCTCCAATTTAAAAAGAAGAACCCGGTTGTTCTAAAAATTCCTCTTCTTCTGGAGTAGAGATCCGTCCTAAAATGGCATTACGATGAGGAAAACGACCAAATCTGGCAATTATTTCCTTGTGTCGAAAAGCTGATTCAATCGCTTTTGCACTATAGGGATCATGACTAAGTTGTTGAAATAACTTAATACATTTGCGTTGATCAATTAGGTTTTCACTATGTTCAAAGGGTAAATATATAAACCAGCGTTGCACAGCTAATAGTTGTCTATCATAGCCTTTGTTTGTGGCATGTTGCGCTAATGATAGTGCTTCCCGGTCCGTTGCAAAGGCTTGTGGGGTATCACGAAACATATTTCGGGGAAATTGATCTAGCAACAGAATTAAAGCCAGACACGTTTCTGGTGAATTCATCCAATCATGTAAATATCCTGCTACCGCTTTTTGGTAATCTTCCAGAAAAAAGTCGCGGATCTTAGCATCGAAGTCTGGTTGTTTTTCAAACCAAAATGGCTGAATTTTCCCGTAATTTGGGTCATTTAGATGACCAAACCAAAAATCCAAAATAGTTGTTGCCTGTGACATTGCTATTATTGATGATTACAAAGCACCTGTCGCATTTTACATAGATTTGCGGGTAACTCCAAATTCATTGCTTGTTCAATAAAAATTGAGGGGATGGGAATGTGGGGGGTGGCTTGTACCGTGTAAGCTAGGAGAGTACCATTCCCCATATCTTTAAGTTCTAACTTGGCGTGAAAATCTGTAAATGAACCTTTTTCCATCTGAAAATGGATTTGTTGTCCTAATACTTCTACCACACTCAAATAAATTTCTACTTGGGCTGTCAAAAATAAAAAGGCTTTTTGTGCTGCTTGATACAGACGTTTAACATCTCCTCTGGATATAACTTCGCTTTTGGTAATATCGGGAAAATATTGGACCCAACGGGGGTAATCTGTAATTTGTTGCCAAACATGGGATCTAACTAGTGGTATATATATACAAGCAGTAACAGCACCACCCCAGTAGGTATGAGATCGAATTTCTGTCAATACTTCTCCCTGAATTAGTAGTCTTTGCTGATCTTGACTCCAAAGGGTATCTGAGAGCGGTAGTGTGGGGTAAGCGACATTTTTAAGATTTGAGTTGGACATAATATAATGCCGATATAAGTAGGTTGGCGTTAAAAATTGTCGTTGGGGCAAGGGAACACTTCGACCCTTCGACAGGCTCAGGGCATCGCA
>NZ_VIKX01000190.1 GCF_009711935.1 Dolichospermum sp. UHCC 0259
ACGAGGGTGGTAAAAATCCCAATGACCGCTTTGCTGTGGAGTTAACTAAACCTCTTAAAGCCACAGATGGTACAGAGGCACTTCCTGCTGGTACTGTTATCGTCGCTAAAACTACAGCCGTAGGGAAAAAGAATAATTTGGTGTCAGCTACTGGTATCGCTCTTGTTTATCCAGACTCCCAAGGTACAGTTAAACAGGAAACGATACCAGCTAGTACGCTATTAATTCGAGGTAACAACAAGCGACCATTGATTGCTCAAAAGCTCAATGATGTGGGGTCAGAAATTGCTCAACAAGATTTGTTAGTGGGATTACTCAGTAGCTTGGGAAAAGTAGGTAGCATTGTCAATCAACCCCGGACTCAATCTAGCACTGTTGTTTCCAATGGTACGTTTAATCAAAATACTGTTTCTAGTACCGCTGACCCGCAAATTTGGGCGGCTGCGTTGGAAGGGTTTTTCAGTCCAGTGAGTGAGCGTCTGTCGAGACGGTCTGACCAAGCAGTGCAAGAATTACTACAACGTCCGAATATTCAATTTCTACCTGAAGGTACAGAAGTCTCAGTGGTTGTCAATAATTTTTTGCAAATTGCTCGGTAAACTAACTGCACCCACAACGGGTGGGTTTCTCGGAGGTTATTATGAAACAATGTATTACTTTTATCATCACTACTAGCGCGTTATTTCTGGGGATAACAGCACATATTGTCCAGGCACAAACACCTGCTTATCGCTTTATTGACAGAGATATAGCTGCAAAAACAAGAATTCAAGTTCAAGTTACGCCAGGACTGGCTACACCTATCAGCTTTAGTCAAACCAATGAAACAATTCTCTACATTTTACTAGCAGATCCTTCACGACTGGTCTACAC
>NZ_VIKX01000191.1:0-409 GCF_009711935.1 Dolichospermum sp. UHCC 0259
AAATCTAGCTTGGCTGTAAGGATGTAGAGAGTTTAATGAATCGTTTACTCAGGTTCGTATAGTCATGACATCTGCGGTCAAACCGTCTTGTATAGTCATGATATCTGCGGTCAAACTGTCTTGTATAGTTATCATGTATGCGTCAAGTCGTCTTGTATAGTTATTAAATCTGCGTCAAACCGTCTTGTACAGTGATAAATCTGCGGTCAAACTGTCTTGTATAGCTATCATCTATATTCAAACTGTTCTGTATAGTTATCCTAACCCTCTTGTCTATTCATAGTTGCGTCAAACCGTCTTGTATAGTGATGGTATTATCAAACCGTCTTGTACAGTGATAAATTTTCCATTCAGGCGCTCGCCAATTCTCCAAATTTCCCCCCGCAACGGACTAGCGCAATTACGCACG
>NZ_VIKX01000191.1:544-5958 GCF_009711935.1 Dolichospermum sp. UHCC 0259
CTTAAATTGTTCTTATACGCGCTAATTTCGCCCCAATACCGTTCTATGCACACTTTTAAGCGCGTCCTATTTTCTCCAGTCGAGCGATCCAAATTTTCCAGACAACGAATTATTAAAACTTCCAAACAGAAATAAACCTAAAACGCTCCCAACGTCCCATATTTTACCCCGTGACGGTTCTAAACCGTTTAAATGACTATTACATTGTTTAACGGTTTCTATCTCTCTAACCTATCTTAAAACCGCGCTAATAGGATTTTGCCTAAAATCCGCCCCACTCCGTTTATTACTTAAAATAAACTTGTATTATTTTTTACGTCAGGCAAAAGCAATATATAATTATTTGCTTTTTTTTCCATTTTTTGGTTAACAAGTTTGCCTGACGTAAAAAAGTTTACACGATTAAAACATTATACTTATGGGTGACGTATAAACAAATCCCTACAGCTTTAGATGGTTAAAGTTGCGGGGGACTGTTGGGGACTTATTTAAATATCCCTGTACAATCCCTCTTGACAATATCCTGTTCCTTGGTTACTATCTAATTATGAATTTTATTATTTAAGGATATCAAGGATATGGACTAATTCATTTAGTCCACAGGATTGACAATTAAAATTAAAAACCGTCTTATACCCTCCTAAACAGTTTAAGAGGGCTTTTAATTTAATAGCAATCTGCCAACATTTGACAACTTAAATCATCGGCTAAGACACCATCTACATGAGCTATGACCTTTACTAAATCAATAGAACCTCTAAGGGCTTTTAGGAACTCATCAGCCAACATTTTGACATCTTCCCTACATTCCTTAAACGTACCCGCTACCAACTGTTTTACAACGGGTATCACGTCAATATGTTCACTTTTTAAGGTAAAACCATCAACTACTTGAGGCAATATAATTTCTGTTAGTGCCTTGGCTTCTTCCTTGGTTCTGGTTTGTAACATTACGTTAAAGCTTTCGACATCCAAAGTAGGGGGAATACCATAACTTTCATTACCTGTTACCGTTTCCCTGTTGGGTTCATAATTGGGGACGGATTGGAAAAATTCTGTAGTAGAATTAATTCCCATTTCTTCCATCAATTCCCGTTCCTTAGCTTTCTCGGTTTCGTGCTTCTCTAGTCGTTCTAAGTCACGGGTATACCAGTATTCACAGACTTGGTTAGCATCAATTACTTTACACGCTGGTTTATGCCACATCTGAACACGATTTCCATCACTACCCACACGCTTACCTATGACAAAAGCTAATCCAACCCAACCTACTATCCTTTGAGCCATTTCCATCGGATTCTCTAGTATTTCCTGCTCAATTTTCCATTTTTCCGTTAACGGGAAAAATAGTTTTTGGAACTTCCAGAAATTATTTAAGATAGCCTCAAAACATTCTTGTAATGTTTCGTTGTTTCTATCAAAATTATCTAACTCAAGTAATTTATCAAAACTGATTGAATCCAAAAGCTCTACTTTATCTCTGTAGGATTTTAGGTCAATTAAATAAGCCCTACCATCACCGTACTTTTTAGCTAATTCGGCTTTTCTAATGTCCAATTTGGGCATCAATTCTCGACCTTTAGACCACAGGTAAAACAGTTGCAAACGGTTATACAAATCTTTATCATCAGCCTTGATTAATTCTTCCGTGACTATTTCTACACCATAAGATTGCTTAATAGAGGCTTTACGAAGTTCCCGACGTTCCTTGACCGTCATCTCCCTTTGTTTTTTCAAAGTTTCAAGCTGTAACGGTTCGATATCATCGGCTTCGCTTGTTTCGACCCTATCAACTCTATAAGCTTCCTTGCAACCTTCAGCAATTTCTTTTCTAAGTGCCTTTTCTTCACTTTCGCTAGGCAGTTGTACAGGGTTGTAATCTAGCGTAGGCAAAACATTATCACAAATAATATGTCCTTCTTCCCTAAGACCATTTAAAATGCTGTCTCTGTAGTTGCGGTTGGTGTAATTGATAAAAGCCCCAAATTTAGCCCAAGCCGTTGTAAATGGATCAAAGGAAAAATCACCTGTTTCTAAATCTTCCTGTAAACCATTTTCTTTTAAATAATCTTTCAATTCGGCTTGTCTATTTTTCTCATCTCTGAGAATACCATTAGCCCAAATCATCCCATTACCAACCTTAGTTAAACCTTTTTTATTGATCCAAATAAATCTAGGAACAGGCTTTCTATACCGTGCTAAAAATTGCCTAACAGTATTGGCAGTTTGTAAACCGGAAAAAATGCCAAATACAGCGTCGAAACGGTCAATGTCAATACTTACTCCCGTTTCAATTACTGATGTGCAAAGAACCACATCATAATCAAGTAATACCTCGTTTAATCTTTCAGTACATTTGTAAGCTGGATTTTGTGGATCTGCTACGGTGTGACCGTCAACTATTAAAATTTTTAAATCTGGAAATCTTTTTTTAATTTCCTCAAACAGATATTGAGAACCATACTTGGCCTTAATCTGTTGACCTGATAGACAGAATAATAATTTTTTACCCTGCTTTAATTGGTCGAAGGCAACCTTTACGAGAGAACCGGGAGTATTGCCTGTAAAGTGGCAAATCTTCCAAGGATTCTTGTATTTGTACTCATTTACAATAATGTATCTTTTTTTATTTCCATCAATTAAACCAGAAATAAAATTAACCGCGATATCGTTTAAATCAGCATCAGCACAAATAATTTTGCCACCGGACTTAATAACAGTATTTAGCAGCAATTTTAAATTGTTAAACACTCTAACCCGTTGTTGTTTCATGTGAGGGTCGGTCAAGAGATGCCAAATTAGCTGACAGACTTCATCTAAAACAAGAATTGCACCCTTCCAACTTTCAGGGTTAAATCTAGCTTGGCTGTAAGGATGTAGAGAGTTGATGCACAGCCCGTAACCATAAGCTAATTTATCAATTTGGCTTTGCTCTGTTTTTTCATCCACATAAGGTAGTTTGAATTTTTCACACAATGCCCTACCTAATTGGACGCGGTGAACAATCGCTAAAATTCTTTTTTGTTCACCCTCTGAAAACTGTTTCAACCATTCAGCCATACTCCAGGTTTTACCCGTATTTTTATCTGATTTGATAAAGATTAAATTTCTATCAGCAGGTATATCTAAAACGCCAATTTTCTCTTTATTAATAAGCAAATCAGCATCAATCAAGAGTTTATTTAAGTTGGAAGTTCCCCACTCTAGAAAAGGTATTTTAGATTGATAGATGATATCTAAATAATCCTTACCAACATTGAAAATTAAATCATCAATTCCTTTTCCAATCGCACCATTCCAGCGCATTACGGAAACAGTTGATTTTTGTTTTTTGATTTCAAACCCAAGACTATTTAAAGCCTTGGAAACGCTTACAATTGTTTTATGCTTGCTATCTGAATCAAAACAAACAACCCACTCTCTAGGAACATCAACAAAGTATTGTAAAGCCGGAATTAATTCGCGGTTGATGACTTTACCGTTTCCATCCTTTTCACTCACACCCCAAAGCCATACACCAGATACAGCAATTGCAAGTATACCGTGTGAAAGTAAAGCGGCTGCTTTTTTACTGCCTTCTGTAATTACTATGGTCAAACCGTTATCTCTCACATACTGCCAAAACTCCCAATCTTGACCGTCTAGAACCAACGGATCATCACAGAATTTTTCTTTAATATGTCTGGGAAGTCTTAGCGCGTACAGTTCGGTTAATTTGCCTTTTTTTCCTTTTGGGGCTTCATATCTGATGGGTTTACCTTTTTTGTCGGGTCTTGGTTGGTTTGGCTTAACTTGACACCATTCTGATTCATCACGGTTGTTAATCAAATCAACCGTCTTACAAACCATTGCACCAGCGTACAAATGCCCATACATACGCAACGTAGAAGCTGTCAATGCTCCAGTGTTAAGGCGTTTTTCGACATCAGATAAAATGTAGTTGTAAGTAGTGTTGCCTTCTACAGAAACATAATTTAAAGCCTTAATGCCGTCATCAATACTACTAAGCTCTAAATCTTTCCAATGCTTATAAATTAGCTTGGCTTCTGGATAGTTCTCTAGGAAAGTTTCATACTTGGCTTTTAATTCGGTTTCAGTTTTTTTGGGCTTGGCTGATCTAATTTCTTGCAGAGGTTTCTGTACAGAATTACCTTTTATCAGCTTGTAAAGCCGTTTTACAGCCTTAGCTGTAAAGGATTTGATTTTGCTCCCTGTAGCTTTAAATTTCAGTAAATCCTTAAATTTTGCAAAATCAATACAGTTTAACGCGGTTTGTAGTATTTCTAGAGTTAAACCGTTCGTAACGGTTTCTGAACCAGAATTATGAGAAGATTGTGAGAAAGTAGTACCTAAACTGTTGTAATTTTCTGTAATATCGTGTACTATGGAATTGTTAGACAACATTTTTGTAAATCCTGTGGGTGATTATGTTGCCTAACCAATCAAAACCGTTGTAAACTTGAAATAACAATATTTGAGTTTGCGGCGCGGAAGAAAAAAGATCGGTTTTTGACTGATTAAGCGTTAGCAAACTTTTTTTTTGGTTGAAAAGCTTACGAAAAAAACAACACACTCTCAAAACGCGCCTTCTGTAACAGTATTCCGTAACATCGCCTGGTAGCTAGTAGCGGAAAAACTTTCTCCCTTTAATGTAGCATAGATAATCTGAGGTTATAACCCAAATTAGCTTATATTTTTATTCAATATTCTTAAAACTCATACCCATTAAGGGTTTTCGGCTTTTCTCCTGATTTTCTTCCCTGATTCACCCCATAAGTAAATTTGACCCATTTTTTATTTGTTGCTATCTTGCGAATAAAAAATGGGTCAAATGTTTTTTAGGCATCAACAATATCAAACATATCCCCAATCGTTACGCCAAAATAACTACAGAGCTTAACAGCGTTTTGGCAGTCAATACGGCTAAAAGTATTTTTCATATATGCCCTTATTGTTGTTTCAGTCATTCCTACTTCTCTAGCCAGTTGGGCAATATTGAGATTACGCTTATCCATCAAGTCTTTTAGCTTACAAACCATAATTTTTTCCATACTGAAATTCACCTCTATATAACTATACTCTGATACTCAGCTATTGAGATATCAGAATTAATTATATATTCTTTGTTGTCACATCAGGTATCCTGATAGCTAGATACCATGATATCTAGCTAGTTAACGTTATATTAAATATTAACTACTCCCACACACCAAAAACCCATGACAACCCTAGAAATTAAGGAATTGACCCTCATTGAGTCGCAACTGACTAAATTAACCGCTTATTGCCAAAATGCCAACGTCAAGCGCACGCTATCCACCGCTAAGAAATCAATAGCAGTGGCACTATCCCAAGTATTAGAGGGTGTTTGAAAAGTCGGTGAGTGAGTAAAAAAGCTCTCCCAGTGTAAGCTG
>NZ_VIKX01000192.1 GCF_009711935.1 Dolichospermum sp. UHCC 0259
AGATGCCTAGATATCTCTACCATTTTATCCTCTCTTTTAGAATGAAATAGCCCTGGCATCCAAACTACCAAAACGCCCTTCCAGAAGAGAAGTTATCAAATAAAGTTCTGCTTCTAACTTACCTTCTAACTTGCCTTCCTCTTTTCCTTCTTGCTTCCATTCTTCTATTTGTTGTAAATAAGCTGGTGATAAGTTCATAATTACTTCCTCTTGTTCCTTACTTAAATTATCTCTCAATTCTAAATTCTTGCGCCAGTCCGCTAAAATGAGTAACAAATTCTCTCGAAAAGGGTTATTTCCTGGTAACTCAGTTAACTCCTCAACTGCTCTTTTTTGTGTTCCTCCTTTCCCCAAAACTCTCAACCATAACGTATCCTCATTTTCTGGTAACTGATGAATCACAACTATTGCTGTTTTCAATATATTCGGCAGAAAATAAACACCTTGAACCCAATCTTCTGCAATTTCAACTGCTCCTAATCCGGTAATCATCCGAGATGAAAAGGTTGGTGTTAAAATCCATAAAATCGGTAAATCTGATTCAGCAATATTTCTGTTTTCGCGTTTCGCTTTCCTAACTACATCGCCATGAACAGCATATAATTTAAGTAAACAACTGCGAACTTCGATTTCTGATGGTGGGTTGCGAAAAGGCTCAAATAAACATTGAGTTTTTGCCATCTTCCCTAATAAACCTAAAGGTAGATTCTCTTGAGGTGGAATAGGAGATGGTTCAAACCAAACATCAATTTCTTGAACTTCACTTTTAACCTTTTCGCTTTTTTTAATTGTTCCTAGAGGTGTTAATAATTCCTCTAGATATTCTTTAGCGAATTGATCATGAGATTGTCGAGTCATTTAAGCAAAAATAATATTTTTATATTAATTGAGATTTTAGATCCCCGACTTCTCTAAGAAGTCGGGGATCTTGTGTTTCAGTGTTTAAGCTTGCGCTACAGGTTCTTTGGCCAAAAACTTCTCCAATTCAGTCAAAGCATCAGCATCAACCTTAGTCTGCATTGGACAGAACTTAGGTCCACACATCGAACAAAACTCAGCGGTTTTATAGATATCTGCGGGTAAAGTTTCGTCGTGATATTCCTTCGCTCTTTCTGGGTCTAAAGATAACTCAAATTGACGATTCCAGTCGAAATTATAGCGAGCTTCAGAAAGTTGATCATCTCTATCTCTAGCACCAGGGCGATGTCTAGCAATATCCGCCGCATGAGCAGCGATTTTATACGCAATTAAGCCATTACGCACATCTTCAGCATTAGGTAAACCCAAATGTTCTTTAGGTGTCACATAACACAACATCGCTGTTCCATACCAACCCGCCATAGCTGCGCCAATGGCTGAGGTAATATGGTCGTAACCAGGAGCAATATCTGTAACCAAAGGACCGAGAACATAGAAAGGTGCTTCCGAACACTCTTCCATTTGTTTGCGGACATTGAACTCAATTTGATCCATAGGAACGTGACCAGGACCTTCCACCATGACTTGGACATCATGTTCCCAGGCTTTGCGGGTAAGATTTCCCAGGGTTTTCAGTTCTGCTAACTGGGCTTCATCGGAGGCATCATGGGTACATCCTGGGCGCAGGGAGTCGCCTAAACTGAAAGAAACATCATATCTTTTGAAAATCTCAATGATGTCGTTGAAATGGGTATACAAGGGGTTTTGTTTGTGGTGATGCAACATCCACCGCGCCAAAATTCCGCCACCACGAGAAACAATTCCTGTAATCCGGTTTCTGACTAAAGGTAAATGTTCAATCAAAATTCCCGCGTGGATGGTTTGATAGTCTACCCCTTGCTGGGCGTGCTTTTCGATGATGTGGAGAAAGTCGTCAGCGGTGAGATTTTCGATAGTGCCGTGAACGCTTTCTAAAGCTTGGTAAACTGGAACTGTACCAATGGGAACAGGTGAGGCGTTGATAATTGCGGTGCGAATTTCATCTAAATTACCGCCACCTGTGGATAAATCCATAACGGTATCAGCACCGTATTTTACCGCTAGGTTGAGTTTATCAACTTCTTCTTGCAGGTTGGAAGAGTTGGGAGAAGCGCCGATATTAGCATTTACTTTACATTTAGAAGCGATACCGATCGCCATCGGTTCTAAATTAGTGTGATTAATATTCGCAGGGATAATCATTCGTCCCCGTGCTACTTCGGCGCGGATCAGTTCAGCAGGGAGGTTTTCCCGCTTGGCGACGTATTGCATTTCTTCCGTGATTACACCCTGACGAGCGTAGTGCATTTGCGATACGTTTTTTTGTCCACGTCGCTTGGCTACCCATTCTGTACGCATATTACATTCCTTAAATAAACAGCTTCTCTTTGCTGGTATTACCCCAGGCTAGGTGTCAAAAATGCCGCAAAATTAATACTTTCAGGCTTTATCGTATCAGGGATACTCATAAAATACTTAAAAGGTCTGATTTTGCTAACTTGAGTGTTTGATATCAAGCTTTTAGTTTGCTAAAGCCATAAATACTCAATACTCACTGAATACTCAGCGTTAGTACACCGCTACTATATAATAGCTAATTACTTCCCCTAACCTTGATGTACTATTTATTGTACGCTAGTCAGATATTCAGTCAAGGTCAAGCTACCGGACTTCCTAACCTTGACTAGCTACCAAAAGGCATATCAAAGTTAGGAAAAACGATTTTGCTATAACTTGTTTCTTGCTTGCTGCCTATATTAATACTCTTATACCAAGACCCGTGAAATGCAGGACTTTCTGGTAATGAATCCTGGTATTGAGTCACCTATCGCCAAAACCAGATAGGATCAAAATAATCGGAATTGATATTTTCAAGCATCCACTGGAGAGAAGTGCTTATGAATCTGGTTGTACTCCAGAACTGGCTAGATAATGCCTCTTTTGCTGTCTTATTCTGTACGATGTTAGTTTATTGGGTGGGGGCGGCTTTTCCGACTTTATCGGTGACAGCGGCTTTAGGAACTGCCGGTATGGCGATCGCTAATTTGTGTATGGCGACTCTATTAGGGGCAAGATGGATCGAAGCGGGTTATTTCCCCCTGAGTAATCTCTACGAATCTTTATTTTTCTTGACTTGGGGAATTACTGCTGTCCATTTAATTGCCGAAAATAGCAGTCGTAGCCGTTTGGTAGGAGTTGTCACTGCACCTGTAGCGATGGGAATTGCAGCTTTTGCGACTTTGACTTTACCCTCAAATATGCAAGTCTCAGAGCCTTTAGTTCCTGCTTTAAAGTCAAATTGGTTAATGATGCACGTCAGTGTGATGATGTTGAGTTATTCAGCTTTGATGGTAGGTGCATTGTTAGCGATCGCATTTTTAATTGTGACTCGTGGACAAAATATCCAATTACAAGGTAGTTCCGTTGGTAATGGCGGTTATCGGAGTAATGGTTATAAATTACTGAAAGCTGGTGAGTTAGTTACATCCACACCCGCTGCGGAAACTAATGGCTTTTCTCGCGTTGAAAGTAATAACAATGGAAATGGGACTGCGGTTTTAGATTTAGTCACAACTACCCCCATTCAAACTGCGGAAATCCTCTCACCTCAACGTCTTAATCTAGCTGAAACCCTGGATAATATCAGTTATCGCATCATTGGGTTAGGATTTCCTCTCCTGACAATTGGGATTATCGCCGGTGGGGTTTGGGCTAATGAAGCCTGGGGTTCTTATTGGAGTTGGGACCCCAAGGAAACTTGGGCGTTAATTACTTGGTTAGTTTTTGCAGCTTACCTACATTCTAGAATAACTCGCGGTTGGCAAGGTCGAAAACCTGCAATTTTAGCCGCTGCTGGGTTTGTTGTAGTTTGGATTTGTTATTTGGGTGTAAATCTTCTCGGTAAGGGTTTACATTCTTACGGTTGGTTTTTGTAAGTACATTTTTATTTCTCCCTTTTCTTTTGAGAGGGGGAATTTTTTATTTCACAATCCTATGAATTATAAATTATCGGCGTTGCTGATTAAGGGTATGAATTTTAGTCTCACGCAAAGGCGCAAAGACGCAAAGGTAAGAAGCAACGCCAAATTATCAATTATTTTAATTTTATGCTCAACTCTGTTAACTGGGTGTTTTGGCTACCCGCGCTTACTCAGTTACCCATTTGATTCCGGGGGAAGGAGTTTAAATAGCTTCTCGTCTGAATTAAATCCGCAAATTTCTGGGAGATATATAGTATTTACGAGCGATCGCCGAGGCAGTCAAGATATATATATGTTTGATACAGTGACTCGTAATTTAGTAGACTTACCCGGTTTAAATTCCTTTGATACAATTGCTTCCCATCCTGCGGCTTCTGACAATGGTAAATTTATTGTCTTTGCTGCCAGTCGTCAAGGACGAACACAAATTATTTTTTATGATCGAGATGTGCGTCAATCACGAAATTTAACAAGTGATCTCCCAGGAGAAGTCCGCAATCCCACAATTAGTAGTGATGGTAATAGAATCGCCTTTGAGTACAGTAACAATGGACAATGGGATATTTTAGTGTATGACCGATTTGGACGAAAATTAAATATCCCCCAAGATCCAACTTAATCGAGGAGGTAGGGGCGCAGGGTCTGCGCCCATAACTTATTAACTCACAATCAATTAATCAATTTTCTGTATAGAATTGATGAGCGATCGCACTTCCTGGGTCCCCTCAGAAGGTTCAAAAGCAAGAGGAAATTTACCCCTAACTAGCATTCTCAACCCCAAAGGTGCAAGACTGAGTAAACCTTGCAAATCGCGGAAATAATTACCAACCACTTGCAAACCAAATTGACGTTCATCAATCCAACCACCTTGTTTAACCAAATCCACCAAAACTTTGCGGTGACGAATTGCCCGACTGTCATCAGCTTGCTTATGCTCCAGAATTTCCTGTTTAATTTTCGTAATTTGCTCTAATGGGGCAACTTCCATCGGACAAACCGCATCACAATAAAGACAACGAGTACAACCCCAAACCCCTTGAGTTCCCGTACTATAGGTATCTAATCTTTGTTCTGTATTATGATCACGGGAATCTGCCACCATGCGATATGCCTTAGCCAAAGCATGGGGACCAACAAAATCAGGATTGACTTCTATGGCATTACATTCAGAATAACAAGCCCCACACATAATACAATTACCCGTTTGATCAAGAAGCGATCGCTCTTGAGGCGTTTGCAAGAACTCCCTTTCAGGAACTTGTCTCCCAGCGGTACTCACATAAGGGGCAACTTTCTCCAAATTATTCCAAAAACCATTCATATCCACAACCAAATCTTTAATTACAGGCATATTCCCCAACGGTGCAACTGTAATTTCTGGAGTAGTTTGCGGCTGATTTGCAGATGATGATATTTTCTCCAGTCTAGCCAATTCACTCCCCACATTCTCCTTACAAGCCAAAGCAGAACGCCCATTAATCCGCACAGCACAACTACCACAAATTGTATTGCGGCAATTTTTGCGAAATGCTAAAGTTCCATCTTGTTCCCACTTAATCTGATTCAGACAATCCAGGATAGTATTCCCTGGTTCTACCTCCAAAACATAAGACTTGCAAACAGGGTGAGAATTTTCTTCTTGTCGAGTAATCTTAAAAATAACTTCCATTATGATCAATCCAAATCTTGGGTTTAAATCTTCTCTCTTACCTTATCTACCTCAAAAATCATGAAACTAGGGAAGGATGAAGTATGAAGCGTAAAGTATAAAAATAGATTTTCTCTTACGCTTGAGTTGACAGCAGCCTTCACCCTTGATCCTTTACACTTAATACTTCTTTCGTCAAGCCCCAGTTATCAAAATTCTACATCCTTAAATATATATAAGTGTTAAAGCCAGTGAACATCTCAGAAGAGTGGCTATCAAATATCCCATAGATATGGTAAATTTATTATTCCCCTAGACAGACGTAGATCATCTGATTCCTGCGGAGCGCTTCGCTATCACAGCTTTGAATCTGATAATGATTAACAGCAGGGATTTTTCGCCCCGATTTTTGTTTATAGTCCCAGATAGCTCCTGTAGTGAAGCCATAGAAACTCTACAATTTAACTGCCTCACTCACCGAAAGCACGTCTAAATTAGATTAACTTTTATAAAAGTTCTGGCATCATCCTTACGACAGTATCAAGTTTGAGGAAAATCTCTCCTGGATTTTAGCTGCTCAACGTCAGAGATATAGATCAAAATTTAGTTGTCAAATGAATTTTAAATTTAAAATAAATTTAAAAAATATTTTGCTATTATTATTTCATGCTAGTATTTAATAGAAAATTACGAACCAACAAAATCAGAATAGCCGCATAAGCACGGCTAACACTTCTTTGGTTTCTTCGTAATGTAGAGACTAGAAAATTTATGTCTCTACTGGCAAAATAAAAGGGTGTATGTCCGTCAGACCACATACAAATCATAATGCTGTCTTTAGTCCCATAACTCAAAGGCAAGAGAGAGCAGCACTGAATGTGAAAAACCTGTAATTTATTGGCTCTACGCGGCAGTTCCTCTATTTTGGGAAACCCCAAAGCCGGGCTGCTTGATCTTTTTTGGAGTAGAACTAACCTGACTTGTAAAGGTGGCTTGAAGTTACACCGTTACAACAGTGACCAAAGAGAAAATAATTTAATTTCCGATGGCCAATGATGGTTAAAAACGCCGTAAAATTACTGAAATAAATGTCTGTGGCAACTATGACTTATAAACCTATTATAGACAACTATAATAGAGTCTTCTGTTGCTGCCATATCAGCAGGAATTCACCCATCACCCTCATGTTTTGTTGATTTCTGAAGTCCAGTTGCGCTGATTGCTCAATACTAGACACACAAAAAAACTCGGAAATGGCTAAGTCCATGCTACGCTATCAATTTGAAGAGATTAAGGAAAATTAGAGCATAATGACTGAAACTGCAACTGCCCCATTAACTGGAAAAACATTGCTGGCGAAAGTTAAAGAACTTTCTACTTTGCCACGTCGGGAAAGAGCAAAGCAATGTGGTTATTACACCGTTACTAAAAATAGCCAAGTTCGGGTTAATTTAACAGACTTTTATGATGCTTTATTGTCAGCTAGAGGCATTCCCCTCAGCCCAGAAGCACCAAAAGATGGACGTGGCCGCGAACCGACATACCGGGTCAGTGTTCATCAAAATGGTCAAATTGTGATTGGTGCAACCTACACCAAAGCAATGAACCTAGAACCAGGTGACGAATTTGAAATTAGACTCGGTTACAAACATATTCACTTGATTCAACTTGGTGAAAGTGATAAAAAATTGATCCAGTCTGATGATGATGCTGATGAATCAGACGCAGAAGAATAAATTTTTTCACCTATCAGGGATAAGTTTAAGGTAAATTCTGATAAATTTATCCCTAAAACTGCCGCTAATTAGTAGTTGTAGTTAAATAATTGCAGTGGGATCAGACATAAAAAACGTTTTGACCTCTTCCATGAGTCACAAATTCTAGTAGAGTCTTGATTATTCATCAAGAAATCTGTTGTTGCAGGAAGTTAGTCATGTTTTTTATGTCTATTCCACTGTCATTTTTAGAGTCATCAGTCCATACTTTGCTGGAGTTTCTTAAAGATACACCAGTGTTTTTGGTCGTGGCTTTTTTTATTGTTTGGATAGGTTGCTGGTTGCCATTGGTAGCAATTTTAGCCATTACCTTGAAGTGGCAAATACACAAATCTTTACAACCAGAGCAGAAAATTCCTTTATTAGTATCTCTTTATTTATTAGTGCCGCTAATTCTCTGGGGATTTCAAGAGTTGAATTTGGGTTCTTTCCCTGATTATGGATTAGTGGGGAAAGTTTCTATTTTCGGTTCTTTACTACTGGGTTTTAGCTTGGGTGTTTTCAGTCTAGCTATCGTATTTTTTGGGCAAATTTGCGCCGGTTGGTGCTATTTAGAAAAATCTCAGATCAAGTTAATTCCATCTAGTTTATTGACAATTTCCCTCGTGGCTTTGTTTGTGGGGGGAATAGAAGAACTTGTATTTCGGGGCTTTTTATTGACTAAGTTAGAACAAAATTATTCAATTTGGTTAGCAGCAATTATTTCTAGCTTGGTTTTTGCTGTGTTGCATTTGGTATGGGAACAAAAAGAAACTCTTCCTCAACTGCCGGGATTATGGCTAATGGGTATGGTTTTAGTATTAGCCAGATTGGCTGATGGTAATAGTTTAGGGATTGCTTGGGGACTTCATGCTGGTTGGGTATGGGCGATCGCTACCATAGATACAGCAGGATTAATTACCTATACAGATAAAGTTTCTGTATGGGTAACAGGTATCAATAAAAAACCCCTGGCGGGGTTAACAGGAATTATGTGTGTTTTGGCGACAGGATGTGTGCTTTTATGGGTATCTGGAATTGTTAATTAGTATTTTTTCGCGCAAAGTCGCAAAGGAGTAAAGGCGCAAAGAATGGAAAAATTACCTGGTTGTGGTTAAGAATTGACGTAAGCTGACTAAACTCAGAGTTTGTCCTAAGTTTAGGGGTAACATGGATATGCCTTCTAAGCGAGATTGTACCCAACCTTCTCCCCAGTACCATTCGTGAAAGCCATCAATGCCTCCACTGAGTAGTAAGCGCAAACAATTTGGTTTAACTACCTCTACTCGATGATGAATGGAAACAGGACCTGTGTGAGTAGTAAATTCAAATCCTGGTGGTAATTCTGTAGGCATTTCCGGGGGGAAATTTTGCCCCAATAGCCATTTTTTTAGTTGTGCAGGATGCAAAATACTGTCATGAATGGCATCGGCTGATGCTGTAACTTCGATACGGATTTGGCTTTGTTGAAATGTACCTAGCATAGTAATTGGTAATTGGTGATTGGTAATTGGTCAATTGTCAGTTGTCAGTTGTCAGTTGTCAGTTGTTCGTAGAAAAAATTTTCTCCCCTGCCCCCCTGCTCCCCTGCCTCTTACCTCCTGACTCGAAACAACCTAAAATAGAAAAGTCATCTTGTAAAGAATTGTAAGGTTTTTCATGGCAGATCAATTAATTCGTGCGACTGCGGCGGATGGTGGGATTAAAGCAGTGGGTGTGATTACCACTCGGTTAACGGAAGAAGCTCGACAACGGCATAAACTATCCTATGTGGCAACAGCCGCGCTGGGGAGAACTATGGCTGCCGGTTTGCTGATGGCTGCCAGTATGAAACGGTCAGGTTCTAGGGTGAATGTTCGCGTTAAGGGCGATGGTCCTTTAGGTGGTGTATTGGCAGATGCGGGTTTAGATGGCACAGTTAGGGGCTATGTAGGTAATCCATCTGTGGAGTTGCCACCTAATCATAAAGGTAAACTAGATGTTGGCGGGGCAGTAGGTACTGGCTTTCTGTATGTAGTCCGCGATCTTGGTCATGGTTATCCTTACTCTAGTACGGTAGAACTTGTTTCTGGGGAAATAGGTGATGATGTTACTCACTACTTGGCAAGTTCTGAACAAACTCCTTCAGCTTTAGTTTTGGGTGTATTTGTGGGAGAACAGGGTGTAACAGCGGCGGGAGGAATATTGATCCAGGTGTTACCCAAAGCTGCTAGGGATGAGGATCTAGTGGCGACATTAGAATCACGGGTTGAGGCTTTATCTGGGTTTACACCATTACTGCAAACAGGTAAAACATTGACAGAAATTTTTAACGATTTGTTAGGAGATATGGGATTGAACATATTTCCCGAAAGTCAGATGTTACGCTTTCATTGTGGTTGCTCTTTTGATCGGGTGCTAGGGGCGCTAAAAATCTTAGGAGAAGCGGAACTAGAAGACATGATTATGAAAGATGATGGTGCAGAAGCAACTTGTGACTTTTGCGGTAATATCTATCAAGCAAGTAGTGATGATTTAACCCGGTTAATTGGAGATTTACAAAGAGAATCTTTAATTTCTGGTTAATGTCACTAGTTACACTCAAACCCAAAAAACAGTAATGTTATGGATGGGGTGGTGAATGCTAGGGATGGGTTTTTCTAGATGGGAAAGTGAGGATAGCAAACATAAAATTATCTATATTGATCTATCTACTTTCATATCGCTATTCAATTAGTGTGGTGTGAGCAATGACAGAGCGGGATATTCCAGATAATTGGTCTTCAGACCAAACAGGAGAACCAATTGGGGTTCAGCCTAACTACATACAAAATAATCAAACTGCTGATACCGCTGCTATTGGTTCTCATTCTCAGTCCATGAAGCAAAGAAAAAAACAAGATGGCGATGGTTTGGCTATAAATGATAATTCAGAACCTACTTTTAATCTCAATGTTTTAATTGAGAAGATGCCGCGCTGGACTAAAAATTGGGTAGTTTGGGCAGTAGTATTAACTTTAATTCCTGGAAGCATGGGTTTTCTAGCTTTATCCATGTTATTTAAGTTACCTACTGCTCCAAATTGCCCGCAAATTTTCTGGCCTTTGGCTAGTGCATCAGTGCGGTTACACTGCGCTCAGTTGGCGGCTTCTAAGCAAACTATTAATGATTTGCTCCAAGCAATTACTTTGGTTAAACAGTTACCAGAAAATCATCCTTTGCGGGGCGAAATTAATCGTCTTTTGGAGGAATGGTCACGGGATGTTCTCAGGTTGGCGGATGAGAGTTTCCAGGCGGGGAATTTGGAGGAGGCGATCGCTACAGCCCGACAAATTCCTACTGATGTCCAGGTTAGTGAACTAGTGGAAGAGCAAATTCAAAAGTGGCAGACGATTTGGTCTAAGGCGGAAGGAATTTACCAAGAAGCCGAAAAAGAACTGCGCCAACGAAATTGGCAATCAGCTTTTATGCTCACAGCTAGATTGCTACGGGTCAATAATAAATATTGGGCAAGCACTAAATATGATCAATTAAATAACATTATTGTTACGGCGCGGGAAGATGGGGATAAACTTTACAAAGCAGAAAATTTAGCAAAAAACCGTAATGTCGAGAGTTTGCTCAAAGCTATTAGACTAGCTGAGGCGATTAAACCAGATAGTTATCTGTATCAAAAAGCTCAAGAATTAATAACTGGGTTTGCTCGCAAAATGCTCAAATTGGCACAAGGGAGAATGAAGGATCGAGATGCTGATACAGCATTGGAAATTGCCCGACAAATTCCCCCTATTCCTGAATTGCAAGCTGAAGTTGATGATTTTATGGTTTTGGGTGAAGCCCAACGAAGTGCTTTTATTGGGACTGCGGCTGGGTTAGAAACCGCTATTTCTCAAGCTCAACAAATAGATGCTTCCAGGGATATTTATAATGAGGCACAACAATTAATTGCTCGTTGGCAATTAGAAATTCAAGATGTTTCTCGGTTAGAAAAAGCTCGGAATCTGGCCAGTCAAGGAACTGTTAATGATTTAACAGCAGCGATTTCGGAAGTACAATTAATTCCTGGCAATAATCCCCGCGCTACTGAAGCCCGTCAAGAAATTGGGCGTTGGCGTGGCCAGGTGGAGACGATTGAAGATAGACCATATTTGGATCGAGCGGAGCAAATAGCTATCAACGAGGATGTTAGTTCATTACAAACAGCGATCGCTGAACTTAATCAAATTCGTTCTGGACGAGCATTATATCCCGAAGCCAGAAAAAAGATTCGGCTATGGACAGCCCAAATTGAGCGCATTCAAGATCAACCGTACTTAGATCAAGCCAAAGCATTAGCCGACACTGGTAATTTGACAACGGCTATTAGTGAAGCTCAAAAAATCGCCTCTTCAGGACGTGCTTTATCTAGTGAAGCTCAATCATCTATAGATACTTGGCAAGACCAAATTCGTGCTAAAGACAGTTGGCAAAAAGCCAAGCAAGTTGCAGTTACCGGCACACCAGAAGCTTTGGTTCAAGCTATTCAATTGGCAAATCGGGTATCTAGTCGTAACACTTTACGTTTAGATGTGAATATTGCCATTGACCAATGGAGTCAAGAATTGTTGCAAATGGCACGTTCTCAAAGTGAGGTTGATGTTGCCAAAGCCATTGATACAGCTAAATTAATTCCTCGTGGTAGTGGTGCTTATACTGATGCTCAAGAACAAATTAGAACTTGGCGACAATTTATGATTCCCAAATCAGCGCCCAGTCCGTCTGTAGAATCTATACCGGAGGAAACACCAGCAGTTGAAGAAATTCAGCCTTTAGCAAGCCCTAATTAGGGTTGGCAGGGGGCAAGGCGCAGGGGAAAAGGATTTAAGCCCTATTTGCTTTTGTAATATACTCAAAACGGTTGGGACATAGACTTTTTTCAGAGGGAACAGGGAACGGGCAACAGGGAACAGGAAAAACATGAGTTTTTCCTGTTCCCTGTTCCCTCTGAACTATTACCTATTACCTATTACCCCTTCCCCAGTTCCTGAGCGCGTTCTTTCGAGGCTTTAACGGCTTCGATAACGGCGGAACGAAAACCGGCTTTTTCTAAGGCTCTGACACCGGCAATGGTTGTACCACCGGGACTGGTAACTTGATCTTTAAGTTCGGCGGGGTGGATTTTGGTTTCTTGTACCAGTTTTGCTGTTCCTAAGACTGTTTGTACAGCTAGTTGTTTAGCGATCGCTCTTGGTAAACCCACAGCCACACCCCCATCAGCTAAAGCTTCAATCATCAATGCCACATAAGCAGGGCCACTACCAGATAATCCTGTCACCGCATCCATCAGACTTTCCGGTACTTCCACAACTTCCCCCACAGCGGTAAAAATCTGCTGTGCTGTTTGTTGGTGATGGGGATGAGTGTATGCACCTAGAGAAATTGCCGTTATCCCTGCACCCACTGTGGCGGGAGTATTGGGCATAGCGCGAATTATGGGAACTTGAGAAAAAGCTGCTTCTAATTGTTTTAATGTCACCCCCGCCAGGATAGAAATAATCAAGGGTGAATGTTCTGTAGGGAGGATATCTGCTAATTCTTGGGCTACAGCCGTAAATATCTGGGGTTTGATTGCCAACATCACCGCTGTTTTTGCTGCCCCTAACACTAGGCTATTGTCCGTTGTTACCACCACCCCATATTTCTGTTCTAAATAGCTGCGGCGTTCAGCTTGGGGTTCACTAACAATGATTTCTGAGCCTTGATAAATACCACTTGCAATAAGGCGGGATAATAGAGCTTCTCCCATTACCCCACCGCCAATTAAGCCAAATTTTATATTCATTTTCATTAGTCACTAGTTAGTGGTCAATTAATTATCAGAACTAATGACTAATTTACCCCTATTGTGCCATCCGAGTGGGTTCATTTCCCCAAGTAGGAGTGGCTGCTGGTGTAGCTGCGGGACGAGCGGGACGGGCTTGGCTAATAGGTACTTCATGTATCAACCCGCCTTGAGTGCTAACTTGCACGCAACTGGGGGTAAACAGGAAGATACTTTCACCAATTCGTTCTTGATGTCCGTCTAAAGCATAAGTACCACCGGCAACAAAATCAACTGCTCGTTGAGCTTGATCGGGGTCCATAATCGTCAAGTTTAATACTACTGATTTGCGTTCGCGCAATGCTTGAATCGCTTGAGGCATTTCTTCAAATGTGCGAGGTTCGAGAACTAGAACTTCAGAGATTCCATTAATTGCGCCTGGCATACCAATAACATTACTCATAGGTTTGGATACTGTTGCAGCTACTTCTTCTGTACTGGTAGGTGGATTTTCCCGCCAACGCCGATTTGCAGGAGTGGTTTCCTGTGGTGCTGGTTGAGGATTTTCTTGTTGATAGATATTCTGATAATTATTGGCTGTTTCTGCTTCTTCTTCGTAGTATTCGTATTCTACCTGCTCATTCAAACCAACAAAGTCCCTGAGTTTGGAAAATATATTACTCATGTTGTACGCTCCCGGATTAAAATTCCCCTAATTTTCCTGGCTATAAGTTACATTAAAGTTCCTTCTAGGCAGTAGTCGTAACTATAGTAGATGTTTGACGTAGCAATTGTACTACTGATTTTACTCTTTAGTACAAATTCCCAATTATCAACAGATATTGATGTTAACGCCTGCACATTAACGAATCTGTAACAATGAGTTAAAATTGTAGCCTAACGATTATTAAAAATAAAGGGGGTATGACCACCTTTGCAATTAAGAATTACTTATGAGAGTATTATATTTTTTGACAATTATCAATACTTGGGACTATAAATTCGCAAACGATTGTTAATCATGCTGTCTAGAAGTATGGCTACAGCTATATCTACGCTCGTTGGCCAAACAAAATTGTACCTAATCGTACCATCGTTGCCCCTGCTTCCACTGCCAATTGGTAATCTCCAGACATACCCATTGATAATTGCTGCATGGTAATATTTGGACAATTTTGTGATTTGATGGTTTGTGCTAATTCATACGTACTATTAAATACGGTTAAAATTTCTCTATCCGTCAAACCTTGGGGCGGAATTGTCATCAAACCTTGAATTTGTAAATTTTGACATTGGTTAAGTGCTGTCAAGTCAGCCAATAATTCTGGAACCAGCCAACCAGTTTTATTTGCATCGGGGAGAATTTTGACTTGTAAGCATACGTGGGGATTCACTCCCAGTTCTGCCGCTAGTGTATTTAAGCGTTGTGCCAGTGGCAAGTTATCAACGGAGTGAATCCATGAAAATAGTTCTAAGGCTTTTCTGGCCTTATTCGTTTGGAGATGTCCAATCAAGTGCCAGGTAATATCCGATAAATCTTGCAATTCGGCTTGTTTACTGGCAGCTTCTTGGATGCGACTTTCGGCAAAATCACGAACTCCTGCGGTGTATGCTTCCCGCATTAATTCAGTAGATACTCTTTTTGTAACAGCAATCAACCTCACTGTAGATGGGAGTGAGGCGCGAATATGAGCGAAGCGATCGCTAATTGAACTACTCATTGGAATGTGCGCTGAAATACACCTTGAAGTTGTTCGTACTCCTGAGAATTACCACTGCGGCGCAAAGTCCGCAAGCGATTTTCCAGCATCATTCTAGCTTCAGTCCGGCCAATTGGCTGAAATTTCAGGACTTTTAGTTCAGTTGTTACCAGAAAAAATAAGCGTTGGGCATAGAGTGTGGTAAACAGATCCTGGTTCTCATCCACCATACAGATCCTATAGAGTAAACCCCAAGTTGGATGATTTATGTAAGTTTCTGAGTTTTCTGGATTCATTTCCTAGTCAAAGTGGGGAGTATATGTAGCCGGGAACAGGCATCAAAAGTCATACAGGCAAGTCAGTTTGATGATAACTGGATGTTTTCATGCAACTGACAACCGCTATAGCTTGTTCTGCAATTTACTAACATTCAGAGGATAGTATATCCCTTCCGCCAAATTTTTCGTTGACAGTGCGAAACTAACAATCATCCTGACAGTTTCTGATGCAAAACAACACCCTTTTAAGTCTGTGATGTTGCACAGGCTTCTTTCCATCCTGCCACAATTCTCTCTCAACGGCGCAAAGATGGACATTTATCCAGCCGGCATACGGTAAAATTCAAGAGGTAGGGGCGCAGGGCCTGCGCCCAAGAGGATGTATGGACCATACCCGATTACCGATTTTTCAGAGAAGGAAAATTTTTCCCACCTAATTCAATTTGTCCAGTCATACACCCAGCTTTTAACCTATTTACTAAATACTCCCAATCATTAGCAATAAAATTTGTCCCATGATCTGGTTCTACTAAACTAATTAAATTGACATCATTGATTATTTGATCACCTAAATCAGCAATTCCTAGAAAATTGAAAACCCCTGATTCATAAGTTCCACAAGGTACAGAAGGATTATTCATCCCCACACAATATTCATTTTCTTGAAACCAATCAAAATCAGGATAGCCATGAAAGTGAACTATCGGCGCACCATTGGCAATTAATTCTGGTGTATATAAAGCCGCAGCTAAACTAATAGCCAACATGACATAAATATCATAAGATGGTTTAATATCTGTCTTTTTTGAATTACTTCCTAATGGTAATTGCAGATGTAATTTATCTTGTAAACCAATCCGCAGAATATCATCATCAATATTTAAATCTGTCTTATTTGCCCCAGAACGAGAACTCACTAACCAAATATCAGGTATTTGCTTAAATCTATTTTCTGAGTTGATATTTAGTTTGAGATAACGTCTACCTTGTTCATTTTGGCGAAGTTCATAACTATTAAATCCCGCCACAGGTAATAAATTCTCCCATTCATCAATCGTGATTTCTGGTTTACCGACATAATGGGGAGGTTCAGCATAAGCAACAAAACCATAAGATACTCCTGTTCTGCCATTAACAATGACATTGACAATATCTCTATGGGATTTTCTTTTAATAACTTCATCTAACTTAAACCCAGCCGGAAATAAACCTGTAGATGCTAAATCTTGCCCTAATTTTACCAGCTTTTCGGCATAGTTTGATAAATGAGGATTATATTCTCCTAATTCAAAGCGACTAATTAATAACGGAGTAATTGGTACAAATACTTTAGGAATCAGTGATTTTAAAGCAAAATTTTCCATATCACTGGGAGCAAATTTAGAATCAGAAAGATTCATATTTAGAATTGAAAAATTTTCATCGGATACACCAATAACAATTTCTGAAAAAGTTTTTACTAACGTATTTATGCCAATGCGAATTTTTTCTGAATAGGGTGTAAGTGGATTAACAAATTCTTCATCTATATCCGTGAGAATTATTACTTGTGTATTTGTCGGATCTTCAACATATTTGGCAGCATGATCTTCAGCCCAACTACTTAATTTAGCAATTTGCACAACCGACATTTGTTGTTTTTCTTGCAGCCATGAATAAGATAATTTATACCAAGCTTCAGCGACAAATATTCCTAATTTTCTTAACCATGAATTTGGTCTTTCTACATCTACTACAGCATCAATATCTGCTCTGACACTCTGCATTTTTAAAGATTTATGCCAGTTGATAACGGGAATTTTAATGGTATGTTTCAATTCCGTTGTTGCTTCTTTCCAGGGAATTACCTTCACCCCATGCTTTTGCAGATAAAATATTAATTGTTGGCGAAATCTGACAATAACTTGATTATGATAATAATCGGGTAAAGGTCTAAAAGTAACTTTTAAATTTTCAGCCATGAACTGAGGATTAATAATTGGAGGTTGATATCCTGTGGGTGATTCTCCAGAAAAGCCACCAATTAATTTACCAATAGTTTGTAAACTAATACCTTGTATTAAAGGTTCATGGGCATAATTACTAGTAACATTCATTTCCTGAATTAATGCTAAAATATCTTCTTTGTATGTGGCTATTTCTACTTGTATTTCTGGAGTAATTACACCCTTGGGAGAACGAATATTCAGTTTGCTATTTTCTGACCAAAATAATACACCTTGTTGAGTGAGTTTTGCTAAAATTTCCGCTGCATTCATAACAAAATCTCCCGTGTTTAAAAATAGGAATTTAGAAAAGAGGACACCTAGCTTAATTAGGCTATCCTAATCTAGCGAAGTGTCCCAATAATCAAGGAGGAAAAACTGGTTTGTCAGTAATTAAACAGATTTTGTAGAGGTTATATCTGGATAATTTCTGACTGGGAATTTTCTAATTCTTCAGATAATCTGAAAGACAGTTCTTCAATGGTGGGATAATACCAAAGATGGATAAGTGATAATTTAAATCCCAAAAACTTTTCGGCTTTACTAGCGATAATTATGGTTTGTGCTGAGTCTAAACCGTAACTGTCTAAAGGTTCACGAATATTGATTTCTTCTGGGTTAACTCCCAGTAAAGAGGAAATTTCGGAAACTAACCAAGCTTGAATTTTAGTGGCGTTATCTTGGTTATCAGGTAGAGAATTAGAGATATTGTTATTCATTTATGTACCTCCTGGTATTAAGTAATGAGATGAGACTTTCATGATATAATCAATACAATTATCAACAAGTTTTTCCATAGTTTGCCGATTAAGTGCAGGTTGAGAAAACACAAAATTTAGAGTCATTTTTTCCCGAAAAGTAGCAGCATGAACAATAAACATTCCTGTATATAAAGCATGAGAACCAACAAAACTGATTTCTTCTAGTTCTAATTCCCCATAAGTATCAGAAATATTAACTTTGCCAACATTAGAAACTGATACTGTAGGAGATACTTGATTAGGAAATAGTAAAGAAAAATTTATCAGATGTTTAGCTAGATATATCATTTGAAAAATTTCTCCTTGGTGAATTTTTTTATTGAGATTATGTTTGACTTTCCGCGCTAATTCCCAAAAAGATATATTATTGGTAATTCTATAAAATTTCATCAAAGACGCTGCTAAAACTGTCATATTTTCTTCACTAATTTCTGGTTTTAACCGTCTTCTTAAATCAAGATATGATAAACAACTAACTCGAATAGTATCTTCATGGCTTTTAGTCAGTTGTTTGAAGACTGTTAACATTAGTGCCGCACATAAAGCACTTTGTACTGTAGTATTTTCTTGTCTGCATTGCTGAATAAACTGTTGTGTTGTTTCTTCGCTAAGTTGTCTATGAATGATTTCGCAACGACGCACAGAAATGGGAACATATTTTTCTACCCCTAATGCTTTTGGTTGATTCCAGTATTTTTGAAATGCGATATTTAATAATAAATAAATTCTCCCTATCTTTCCTTTAAAACTATTTGTCCATGCAGGTAATAGTTTTTCAATGGGTGGAAGTGCTGCTAAAGTAGTAACTGCTGGAACAGATTTACCTTCGGTAATTTTTTGACAGTAGGTTAAAATTTCTGAGTGAAGTTGGATGCTTGATAAACCGTCGGTAATAGCATGATGTGTAGTTGTAATCAGATAATTAATATTTTGCTGATTTAATATCTTTACAAGTACGACTCGCAGCAAGTATTTACTACTATCAATTACCTGATTCATCTCTGCATTAACGACCGCTTCCCATTCCTGACTTTCTCTAATACTAACAACTTGCAAAGGAAGTTTTCCTGTATCTTTGGACTGATAATAGTAAGATTTTCTAGAGTTAATAATATGAGAATTAAGCACAGGATGACGATATTGAATAATATCTAAAGACCGTCTGAGAACTGTTTCTTGAAGATTTCCTCGAATCCGGCTAATAGTAACTACATTCCATGTTTTAGCACGTTGATTCAGGATCTCCATTGTTTCTTCTAGCTGTCCTAATTTTCTATTTATAGCCATATTTATAAACCTGATTGGAAAATTGTAAGTTGGGTTAAGGAAAGTTCGCGCAGCATGAAGTTAGTCATAACCCAACAAAATTCTTAATAATGTTGGGTTTTGTTCTTTAACTCAACCTACTTTGTGGATGATATTGACTGTATTCTTCTGGCATTTGTAAGCCTTGAATTTTCAAGTTTTGAATACGATATAAATACGCTGCACCTGTCATAATTTGATTTGCCACATCAACTACTCGGCGATTATTAATATCTGCTAAATAAGAACCACGCACCCAATTATTAAAACTTCCCATTGCTGGTCCACACCAAATTTGATAATCAATTTCTCGACCTTTTTCTCCAGTATTAGACCAGCGGGAAGATAGTCCTAAATACCAGCGAAATATTAACGCCATTTTTAATTTAGGATTATTAGCTGCTTTGCTTAATTTTTCTGGGTTACGTTGAGATAAATAAGTAGATGTTTCTTGCCAAATTTCGGAAATTGTTTTTCGCAAAATTTGTTTTTCTAACTTTTCTATTTCATCTGGGGGAATTTCTGCAAATGAATTATAATTTTTGTATAATTCTCCTAGTTTTTGAGCGCGAAGTGGGAAAAGAGTTCCGCGTTTAAGAACTTGTAGTTTGACTCCCATTTCAAACATATCAGCCGCAGGTGCCATCATTACATCAGTCATTTCTGCTTCAGCTAAGAGCTTTTTTGTATGTTCAGAAGTCCCAGCTTCAACGCAAGATTGATTAATAGAACCGGTGACAATATAAGCCGCACCCATCATTAAGGCTGCTAGTGCTGATTGTGGTGTAGAAATTCCGCCTGCTACACCAATTCTTACAGGGTTTTCATAATCATATTTGCGTTGAATTTCATCTCTTAATTCTAAGATAGAAGGTAATAAACAAACCAGTGGACGATTATCTGTATGTCCTCCTGAATCTGCCTCTACGGTAATATCATCAGCCATAGGAATTTTTGCGGCAAGATTAGCTTGCAATTCGGTAATTAATCCTTGTTCAACTAATTGAGTCAAAATTTTTGTGGGTGCAGGTTGGAGGAATTTAGTAGCAACTTCCCGACGAGAAACTTTAGCAATAATTTTGTTTTTGATTTCGATTTGATTTGCTGAATTTAAACTTAGTCCAGCCGCTCGATAATAAACAATATTATCACTTAAATCCAAGAATGCAGAGGCTTCAATTATTCTGACTTGATGCTGTAAATACAAATCAATTAAACGCCGTTCGATAGCAGGTTCACTAGGACTATGAAGTAAGTTAAAAGCATAGGATTTGTTATGCAAAGCTTGTTTAATTTTGTGAATTGCTGTTTCTATCCGGGTAAGAGATAAACCTCCTGCACCAAAAGAGCTTAAAATGTTGGCTTTTCCCAAGGTAATTACCATTTCTTCAGATGCAATACCTTGAGCCATTGCTCCAGTCATATAGGCATATTTGACACTGTAGAACTCTAGAAAAGCTGGATCACCTAATTGATGAAATCCGATTGCAGGAACAGTTAAAAGCATTTCTAGTTTTTGAGTTTTACCGTTAGCACTATATGACAGACTGCCTTCATTGCTAATACCAATTTGTCCTTCTTTATTCAGAATATAACAAGGAGAATTTAAATTCATCAGTGTGTTTTTAATATTTTCTTTATCAAAATACACAGTATTTAAATCGCCTTGCCATCCTTGATAATTGTTATTCATTGAAGGAGAAAATTTGAGTTGTTGATGTTGTTTTAACATGATTTTTGAAGTAAATATTCTATTGAATTGTTTTTGATGAAAATGAAGCTGCATAGAATAAGATTTCAACAATATTTGACTGCAAATAAACGCAGATGAATTAATTGATTTCATGATTCTGTGCAGTTTCAAATATTCTTGTGATAATAATTTCTACTTTTCTTTTCTGGCTTGTATCGCCATTTGTTTGTACAAGTCTAATTGCTGCTGAAGAAAGAGACTAAGTTGTTGCAGTGATCTTTGCCGGGACTGTAATAAAAAGCTGTGTGCTTTAGCCATACGGGCATTATTGTTATTTAAACTTTGATAATTAGGGATAGATTTCATTTTGTATTCATAATTAAACAAAGAAGTATCTTCTGCAAATTTGAGATTAGGCAAAGAATATAAAGGTGATAAATCTAATTCAACTCGATGACTAAAGAGTTTAGCTAAGGCTTTGATAATGGAGGTATGATCATCTACACCTCTTCTATTTAGAGATACAGCTAGATGTTCTTTTTCTTTGAGAATTTCGCCAATCCAACGACTACAATTACTACCAACACCAACTTCAATAAAGATTCTGATATTATCATTGTAGGCACGATTAACTAAGCGAGGAAAATCAAGTGGTTGACAAAGAGCTTTAGCAATATTTTTACCTATTAAATGACTATCAATTTTCATTGGCGCATATTCTGACGCAGAATAGAAAATTGTTTTTGAAGTTATTTGGCTAGGTAAGGTATTGACTTTTACTAATTCATCATATTCAGAGTGCATTGGTTCACAATGAATTACATGATTAATTGATGTGGAAAAAGCGTCACATTTTAATGTTTTAATAACTCTTTCACAAGCTTGAGTTTCACCAGCAATAATGATTTCTTCAGGTGTATTAATTAAAACAATATAAACACGACTTTCATTTTTGAGGACTTCTTGTACTAGGGAAGAGGAACATATCAAAATATAGTTACTCCAAAATTCTTCGCTTTTACCTTCATGAATTAAAGGTAATCCCCAATGCTGACGAACTGCATTTTTAGGACCAGATAGCCGAGTTTTAAATAAAGGAGATGAGTTCAAATAATCACTCGTACTTTTAAAGCTAGTCCAAATACCTTGGGCTAACATCATACTAGTTTCACCAAGACTATAGCCAAAACTGTATGGTGATTGAATTTGGAAATAGTTTTTCAGAATCGCTGTCATTAATCCGGCGATACCAACTTCTGATTCCAACATAGAGACGGGATCATCTATTAATATTTGTTCTATGCTTTCTAGTTGTCTTCTTAATAATTTATTGATACTACGAGGATAGAGAATCTTTTCAATGTTGGCGACTCGATTATAAACACTTTTGATGACAACATCATTATGTAGTTGAGGAAAAAGACGAAAGATATTTCTTCCTAGTCCGATATAAGAAGTAAAAGAACCAGGATAAACAAAGGCAACATGACCTTTTTTTCCTTGGGGATTAACGGTAAAATAACTACCAAGAGGAGTTTGCCATTCTTTACCAGTGGCAAAAGCAATTTTTACTCCCTGAATTGCCCTTTCAACTTCTCTTTTTAATTCTTCTAGATGTCGTGAGAGAATTGCTAAAGCGTAAGTTGATTGTTTATATTGCTGATATTTATGAAAATAATCACTAGCAAGTTGAGATATGGAATAACCATCTGTGAGACTTTGTTGAAGTGCGGTAATTTGTGTTAATAAAGAAGAACGATCATCAGCCGCAATAGGAAATAAATAATAAGGCATTTCTGCTAAATATTGACTACTGCGTTCTATTTGGTTGATTTCTTCTGACAAAATTAAATGTCCATAAATATTATCTTCTTCCATCATATTTACCGCAGCTATTCTTTTAGTTGCACCAGGTTCTAAAAACCAAGGTTTTGATTCTACTGCTACATAAAAGGGACTTCCACGCCAAATTTCTGGCTGTTTAGGATTAGACCATTGGGGAACACCGGGAATATAACGATGATATAGACAAAGTGCGGTTTTGATGAGGCTAAATATGCCAGCGGAGGCTTGTGTGTTACCAATATTAACTTTAACGCTACCTAATGCACAACTAAGATTTCCTGCTTCTGTCTGATAGGCTGATATTAAACCTTGAATTTCTGCTATATCTGCGTTGGCAATCCCACTAGCAACAACTTCCAAATAACCAATATCTGCGGCTTTAACATCTGCTATTTGAAACGCCTTCTGACAAGCTTGGGTAATGGTTTCTGGGTGATTGGGAGAATGTTTCACCACACTCCAACCATCAAGAACTGCATAGATGCAATGATTGTGTTGCTTGGCTGTTTCATGCAGTTGTAATACTACTGCGGCCGCACCTGCTGTTTTTATGACATTTTGAGCTTTTTCGTCATAACTGAAAGTATATCCACTCGTATTAATTTCTATCGGGTAATTCTTGTCTATACCGACAATTAAAACAGCTTCAACTTGCTGGGTAGTTAATAATTTTTGACTGACATCCAAAGCTGATAAAAGCGAATTTTCTTCGGCAAAAAATGCTAATTCAGCAGAGATATAGTTAGCTAATTTGGCGGAATTTTCTGAGGGAGAAATGATAATTAAAGCTATTTTTGTTTCTGGTTGAATTTTAGCATCTTCTAGAGCCGAATTGATTAATTCTTGACTTAATAGAGTTTGCTGATAATCTTCAGATGTAACTGAATTTTGCTTGCTTTCATAAATCAGACGTTCAAATTTATTTAATGTTGGTGAATTACTAACGCAACAATCCATACCGACAATTGCTAACTTTTGATTTTGTACAATTGATTTCATTATTATTCTCCGTTTTTTAAGATTGAAACTAATTATGTTTCGCGCAAAGACGCAAATAAGCAAAGGCACAAAGTTTTAGAGTTTTAATTTTATACTTCAGCAATGCCTTAAATTCTCTCTGCGCCTCTGCGTGAAAAAATCTAATCTTTGGCTATTTGTCGAGGTAGAATTGTTCCTTTAGCACCAATCATGCGATTATAAATTTGTCCTTGACGATTATAGGTAATCACATCTGTAACTACTGATGATTCTGTTTTTGATTGAACTTCACAAGTAACATAAAATGTTTCACCAAAAGGGACTTTTATAAACTGTTCAAAATGCTTTATTTCTGATGGTAAACATCCAACTTGATGAAAGTGTTGTGTCCAAATCCAGAGAGAATGAATCTGGACATCTGCTATGTAAGGATTGAATGTTTGCACCGGAAATTGTCCCTGCTGCTGTGTTGTTGGTTCTGGTAAATAGCATTCAATAGTTATTTGACTAGGACTAGTATTTAAAACTGATTTTACGCCTTGAAATGTGAGTCCATGAAATAGGCTAGAAGCAGTTACCTGATATAATTTCTGATTGGTTTTGAGAAAGTTTTCATCCTGATTAAAGTTCAGGGGTACATAATTTGGAGGTGTGGGAATTTCTCTTTTGAGAATTAGATTTGTGCTGAAATGATAGCGGATTTTTCCGTCTGGTGTCTTACTGCTAATTTTAGCAGCAAATTCTATTTCCTGATTTTCATGTTTCGCAAGTTCTTGAAGTTCTAAAATATATTCACTTGTGAAGTTTTCATCAAAAACTATGCCTTTTAAAACTTTGAAATTGGGAGAACTGAAGGCTGTAAATCCAGGATAGAGTTGTTCACAAGCATTAGTCATCCATAATAACCCACAGGTGGCAGGAAGTACGGGACGACCAGCGATAACATGATCCTGTAAAAATGGATTTTCTGTTAATGTTAATTGGCGTTTAATGCGATAGTTTTTTAACTCATTTGATAAAGTTGCAGGAACATAAGTTAAAGGACTACCAATCACTAATTGAACCGTATTTTGATTAGCAGTTGTTAGTTCATCAACTAATATTTGTGTTCCCGTTTCTATGGGAATAACTTCGATTCCTCTGGTTGCAAAAGCTTTCTTTAATTCTGATGACACCATGCCACTTTCCCAAGGTCCCCAGTTAATAGCCATAACATGACAGTTGGGGTAATTATGCTTAATTAGATGGGCTGATTTGTTGAGGATTTCATTAGCTATGGCATAATCTGATTGTCCCGCATTTCCGTAAAATCCAACTACGGAAGAAAACAAAACTAAATATTGAAGTTGACTTGCTGGTACACACCGCAGGAGATTTTCTAAACCTTTAACTTTAGCTGCATAAACATTTTCAAAATCTTGAATTGATTTTTTTTCAATGCGCTTATCAGCTAAGTTTCCTGCACCATGAATTATACCTGTTATCGCTCCAAAACGTTCAATTACATCTGCAATTTTTGATTCTAGTAATACTGTATCAGTAATATCTACACTCAGATATTCTGCTTCTCCTCCAGCTTCTACAATAGCTTTAAGAGTATTTTGAATTTCTCGCTGTGAGGAAATTACTTGATACTTTTTCTGTACCATGATTGGTGTTGGTTTTTCTCCTTGGGCTTGAAAATTTTCTAAAATTCGCTGTTTTAATTCTGCTTCATTTTGACAATTTTCTGCCCAAACTGGTTCAACTTCTGTGCTGGAACGCCCTAAAAGAATAAATTTGCATTGATATTGTTGGGCGATTTTTATGACACATTGGGCTGTGATTCCTTTTGCACCACCGCTAACTAAAAATACTTGATCTTTAGTAATTTTTCTGGGAGTATTGGTAGTTGGTAATGGGCTAAAATCTGCAATTAAACTAACTCTACCTTTGTTGCTATATCCTACTTCTTGAATTAACAAGTTTGCATCATGAATTTCTGCGAGGATATGTTTTACAGATGTTTCTGGATCTAAGTCTGGATTTAAGTCAAGGGAACGACAAAATACATTTTCCCATTCTTGATTAATACTCTTAGTAAGTCCGAAGAACCCTCCGGAAATTGCACTAAAACTATGGCTTTCTCCTAATCCAAATTTACCATCTAAACGCGCAACGCTAATAAAACAACTACGTCCAAATTTTGCGGCTGTGTTGAGTGGTTCTTTCAAGTATTTAGCGATTAAGAAGACATGACGCAGAATAGATTTATCTATGTCTGATGATGTTGCTGGGTGAAGGTGAATAAATGCAGCTACAGTCCCATAATTATCAGAAATTTGTTGTAACTGTTGTTGTAAGTTTTCTTCATTCCAATCAGTTAAAACTACTCTATTGATACCTGCATCAACATTTGATTCGACACCAGGGAAATTTAAAACTACAGTTTTCCAACCTTTCGCTATCAAACTGTCTGCTAATTTTTCTGTAGTGGGAGAACCATCATCAGTTATTAATGCGATGTGATTTTCAGGAAGAGAAAATTCTAAACTATCTGGTGTGGGAAGTTGGTGTAATTTAGCAATACTGCGGCGAATATTGGGTACAGATGTAATTTTGATATCTTCTACTATTTCCTCAGTCAATAAATTAGGAATTTCCTGGGCTTGTTGCTGCATATAAGTGGCAATTTCGCCTAAAGTTCTCAGTTCTCCAATTTCTTCGGGGTTGGGTTTAGGTAAGTCAGGATATAGTTCTAATAAACCTCCTAAAATTTCTACTCGTTTGATAGAATCAATTCCTAAATCTGCTTCCATATCCATTGACAGTTCTAGCATTTTGACAGGATAACCTGTTTTTTCGCTGACGACTGTTAGCAAAATATCGCTTAAATCTTGGGTAATTTCTACTTCTTTTTGCTGTTTTTCAATTACGGGTGTGGCTGTAATTAATTCTGGTTGGGAAACTTCTACTAATACCTCTTTGCTAATAATTGCTGTTGATATTTCCACGTGTTGATTTAAGATATCTGGAACTAAGGTTTGCATATATTCAGCAATTTGTTCCAAGGTTCTTAATTGTCCTAATTCTTCGGGGTTTGGTTTAGGTAAATTGGGGTATATTTCTAATAAACCTCCTAAAATTTCTACCCGTTTGATAGAATCAATTCCCAAATCTGCTTCCATATCCATTGACAGTTCTAACATTTCTACTGGGTAGCCTGTTTTATCACTGACAACGTTTAGTAGAGTTTGACTAAGGGTAGCTTTATCTATATTTGGGATGGTTTTTTCGTCACGCAGAGGCGCAGAGGCGCAGAGAGGAAGAGGTTGAGATAAGTCTGTTTTTTTATCATTTTCTAAGTCTTGTTGAATTGGGGGAGAAAAAGTAGGTTGGGGATGATTTATAAAGTTGATGACTTTATTTTCTGAGGTCAATAAATGCAAATGTTTTTGCAGAATTTGAAAGTGATTTTCGGTATATTCATGTTGATATTTGAGATATTGTTCATGAATGCGGAGGGTATCACTTTGATGATCATGAAACCGCATCATGTTCTGTTCAGAATTGGCAATTGCTAGTTGTTGAGTTGGGGATTGATGTTCTGTAGGTTGACTATTTCCCAATAATAAATACTGTTGCTGCATTAATTGAGAAAAGGCTTTTGTGTATTCTGTTTGATTGTGTAAAGATTGTTCATGAACGTGGATAATATCTCTTTGTTGCTGACTAAATTCTGTGATAATCTTTTCTAAGCTGTGAATAACTTTTTCGTGATTATCAGGTTGAATTTCGACTTGTTCTAATTGATCATCGAGTGAAGTTGGGTGGTCGTTTTTATCCTGTGGTTGATGATTCTCATTAAATGAAGTTGGGTGATTTTTGTTAATTGCTGGTTGGGGAGATACTACTCCTACATGATGACCATTTTCTAAGGCTTTTGCGAATGCTTTTTGAGTTCTTTCGGTAATATTTGTACTATTTAAGCGTACATTTAAAACTTTTTTAGTGGGAACTTCGGGAATTTTAGTTGCGACTTGATAGGGATCTAAATTTTGCAAATATAATCCAGCTACCTGCAATTGAACTATAGCTTGTCGAAGAGTTTTGTCACTATTTTTGGTATGACTTGGATTTACGGCTATAGCTAGGTGTGGCTTATCACTTAAAATTTCTTTCACCAAATTTGTAAGGACATTTTTGGGACCAAATTCTACAAAATAATAACCGCCAGCAGCATAGATATTTTCAATTTCCTGCTGAAATAATACCTGATTTAACAGTTGTTCTTTGAGAATTTTTTGAATGGCGTGGGGTTCTTGAGGATAACGGCTACCTGTAACATTGGTATAAACAGGAATTTGGGCTTCGTTGAAATTTACTTTTTCAACTGCTTGGGCAAAAGGTTTTTGAGCATGAGATACTAATGGTGTATGAAATGCTGCGGAAACTCCTAATAAAAAAGTGGTAAAACCTTGATTTTTGAGAATATCTTGAACTTGAATAATTTCCTGTTTCTTGCCAGCTAATACTATTTGGTGCTGAGAATTTTTATTAGCAATTGCTACCTGGGGAAACTTTTTAATTACTTCCGTTATTTGATGAATATCTCCTTTAACAGCTAACATTCCTCCGGGATCAAAATTGGGATTTGCAGGTGCAGCCATAGCTTGTCCTCTAGCTTTTGCTAAGAACAAATAATCCTCTTCATTTAACACTCCTGCAACCCACAAGGCTGTTAGTTCACCAAAGCTATGACCGGCTACAAAATCGGGTTTAAATCCAGCTTGTTGCAAGATTTTATATAAGCCTGCACTAAATACACCAATTGCCGGTTGTGCATATTCAGTTTTTTGCAATGTTGCTAATTGAATTTGCTTTTTTGTTTCATCAAACACTGGCTGAGGAAATACTACGCTTGATAGGGGCTGTAATCCGTCTTCACACAATAGGCTATCCATGTGCGTGTAGGTTTGGCGCAAGCAGGGAAAATTCATGACTAATTCCCGCCCCATTTCTAAGTATTGTGAACCTTGTCCAGAAAACAAAGCCACTACTTTACCTGTTGCGTCTATCCCCTTTTGGCGGTAGTAAACCCCTTGCGGATGTTCCCAGGATTCGGCTTCGGGCTTGTTTTTCAGCCCTTCGATGACAATTTCCAGCAATTCCCCAGCTTGGGCTAAATCATCGGTGACAAAGCCCACTCTGGCATAATTAACGGGAATTTTAGCGGTTTGAGCATCAGTAATTAATTGTTGATAGTGTTTTTCTTTACTCTCATTCTGTAATTGTTGTTGGATTTGTTGACAACGAGATAACAACTCTGAAGGCGTGGGGGCAAATAGTAGTAAGGATTTTGGAGTATGGTGTAAACGGTAAGGGTGATGATGTTCATGTTCGTATTCTTCTAGCACAACGTGATAATTTGTACCACCAAATCCAAAGGCACTGACTCCTGCCCTTCTGGGTTGGGTAGGATGACTTACCCAAGGTCTAGTTTCCGTATTTAAATAAAATGGTGAGTTCTCAATATTCAGTTTTGGATGGGGGGTACTGATATTAATTGTCGGTGGTAGGACTTTGTGATGCAGTGCTAAAGCCGTTTTGATGAGACTAGCAGCACCAGCAGCCGCTTTAGTATGTCCAATTTGAGATTTAACAGTTCCTAAAGCGATATGCTGTTTTTTTGGGTTATTTTCGCCAAAAACGGTGGTAATAGATGTAAATTCTGTAGGATCTCCTACCATCGTTCCCGTACCATGTGCTTCAATTAAACCTATACTAGCAGGAGAAATTCCTGCATCTATATATGCTCGATTTAAAGCATTTATTTGACCTTCCGCACGAGGTGCATAGATACTTTTATACTTACCATCGCTGGAACTGCCAACGCCCTTGATGACTGCATAGATGCGATCGCCATCTCGTTGGGCATCTTCTAGGCGTTTAAGTACCAACATTCCCACGCCTTCACCTAATAGCATTCCATCTGCATCAGCATCAAAGGGTCTCACCTTTTCTCCTGGAGAAACAGCAGGAGTTTTACTGAAGCACATATAGGCGAAAATTGAGTTATCAGTATCTACACCACCTGTTATCATCATGTCGGCGCGATGTTCTACTAATTCGCTAATAGCCATCCTTAATGCACCCAAGGAACTCGCACAAGCTGCATCAACTACGCAGTTCATTCCCCCCAAATCCAGACGGTTAGCGATACGTCCAGAAATCACATTTGCTAACATTCCGGGGAAGGCATTTTCTTCCCATTGCACATATCCACTTTTGAGTTTTTCAATAATTTTTTGGCTATCTTCGTCTGATAACCCACTATTTTTGAGAACTTTTTTCCAAAGTGGATCTTGCAATCTTGCACCTAAAGGAACAGCCAATTGTCTACCAATTGCTACTCCTAATACTACTCCTGTTCGTTCATGATTAAATTGTCGAGATGCACCATAACCAGCATCTTCTAATGCCTCTTTTGCTACTACCAAACCGAGTAATTGAGAAATATCTGTCACCTCCAAAATATTGGGAGGTAAGCCAAATTCCATAGGATTAAAATCAATATCTGGTAGAAAACCACCTCGCTTACAATAGGTTTTATCTGGTGCTTTTGGATCAGGATCATAATAATCATCTATATTCCAACGAGATGCAGGAACATCAGTAATACAATCCACTTTCTGAATAATATTTTCCCAGTATTCTTGTAAACTCTTCGCCTGGGGAAAAATAGAAGCCATACCAACAATTGCTACATCAGTTGTTCGCAATTTAGCATTAATTTCATTTTTCATATTTGTAGTATCAGGCATATTTTTTTTCACCGTTATCATCTTGAGTACAGACTTTTCACAGTTACTAATTTCATCTTTTAACTGTGTGAAAGCAGCTTCAAATTGGGAGGTAGCCATGATCATATTTTGCTCTTTTGAGCAGGCAATATGGAGTTAAAAGTCCAAGAGTAAGTGACCGCAAATAAACACGGATAAATGCGTAGATTTTATGATTCTGTACAGCCTTGGATGAAGTTGGTATAGGTAAATATTGATTTTTCATCCTTAACAGTATTGAAATCTTTTTTTGCATTAATTATTGATAAATGCTGTGGCGGTTTAATAGGGAATACTCTGATTAATCCTGTAGTCTGTAAATTAATTTTTCGCCTAAATTAATCTTAGTTTGGTGACAACTCTATTGCAACTCATAAGCAATTCATGTGCAACTTCATAAAAGTCTTGCAAATGTAAAATTGATAGAGTTGTCTGTAAAATATGTTTGCTTATCCAATACATAAATTATTATCTAAGTTTTAGCCATTTTGACCAAAGTTGCATATAGATTGCATACCCTCGGTTTTATATTAAAAATTTTATTTTGCAGTCAACAAGAATTATACATCCTCTTAATGGCAATAAATAAGCATTCAGCCGTCAGCTATCAGCAAGAATTGAATTGATCAGCATTCTGAATATTAATTAATGACGGTTTTAGCTGACCACTGATAGCTGAATGCTTATAATTATTGTTCATTAGTTTCTAATGCTAAATAATGAATCTTTGCATCTATCCCCAGAAATATTTTTTCATCTTTGTAAAATTAATCACTATCAAATATATCTAAGGAATTAAAAAAATATTTTTTCATCAACTTAAGTCCAAAGTTTGAGATAATAAAAAATTAGTAATTCTTAATCTATTTAAGGAGTTGATGATTTGATGCTTGCAATTTTTACAAATCCAAGATATTGCGATAAATAAGGTTTTATGAAACAATTAGTTGCATATAGGTTGAAATTCCCCAAAAATAAGTTTAATCTAAATTATTAAATCAGGGAAATTTAGACTGTGAATTTAAAGCGGTCTTTGAGCGTGAAATTAGTCAATTAAAGTTTATTGCATTATTTGGCTTCTGCAATATTGGAATTACAAAACTACAAGGAATTGCTGGCATGAGACTATCTGAATTAGATCCACTCATCCCGCTGAATGAGTTACGAGAAGACCTCCTCAAATTACCAAAAGGTTACTCATTTCATGAAGATGAATTAGTAGATTTTCTATCACGGAGAAGATGGCCCGAAAGCAATCGTCGAATTGATAGAACAACATTCTGGCGGTGGCGTAATGACAATGCTATTGAGCATCAAAAAATATTCAGTCGCTTGGATCTTCTCAAACTTTGTCAAATTTGTGATCATTATCGAGTAGACGGAACGCGGAGTGAATACTTGGCAATTATGCGGAAGAAAAAAGAGAAAGAGGTCGTGTTAAATAAATAAATTTTTGATATTGGTAATTGGTAATGGTCAATAACTAATTACCCATTACCTATCAAAATTTTAGCATTGAAATATTTTGTGTAATAGGTAATTAATCAACTGAGTAAATAGTTTTTGATCAAGAGTATTTTTTGGATATTGGATCAGATATAAGGTTGTCAAGAGATGTTATCAAGTGTAGTGACTTTTCTGTTTCTTATTGAGAATCAGAAATAATGTCATATTTCCTAATTTAAAAGACAAAATTATGGTACACAAGGAAAAGCACTCATTAATAAAACCTGTGAGTTTGTGGCCGATAATGTTAGCAAGTTCTGGAGTTATAGCTACCAGTGTAATATCTATCTATAGCCTTTCATATTTTCAGCAAACTTCTAAATCAACTTCTACAATATCTCCTAATGTCCCTATTTCTGCACCTACAATTACTGCTGTTGCTGCTTTAGGACGTTTAGAACCCCAAGGAGAAGTAATTCGTCTCTCTGCACCCAATTCTCAAACAGGGATAAGAGTTAATCAACTTTTGGTGAAAAAAGGAGACAAAATTCTTCAAGGACAAGTAGTAGCAATTCTTGATAGTTATATTCCTAATCTTGCAGCTTTAGAAAAAGCAAAACGACAAGTGGAAGTCAGTCAAGCAAATCTTCAGCAAGTAGAAGCAGGGGCGAAAGGAGGTGATATTTCGGCGCAAAAAGCCACAATTTCCCGTTTAGAAGCTGAATTACGGGGATCAATTTCTACCCAAAAATCTACAATTGCTCGTTTAGAAGCTGAACTAAAAAATTCAGAAACCGAAAATAAACGATATCAGAAATTATATCAAGATGGTGCTATTTCTGCTTCTGATGCCGATACTAGAAGATTACGCAGGGATACTGTACAGGAACAACTTAATGAAGCTAATGCTAATCTCAAAAGGACTGTAGAAACTTTACAAAAACAGTTAAGTGAGTCTGAAGCTAGACTGAATAGTATTGCAGAAATTCGTCCTACAGATGTACAATTAGCTCAAGCAAATGTAAAAAGTGCGATCGCATCTGTTCAACAAGCTCAAGCAGAGCTAGATTTAAGTTCTATTCGTTCACCTATTAATGGTCAAGTCCTCAAAATTAATACTTGGCCAGGAGAAATAATTGCCAATAAAGGAATATTAGAATTGGGACAAACTCAACAAATGTATGTGGTTGCAGAAGTTTATGAAACTGATATTAAAAGAGTTCGTCTCGGTCAATCAGTAACTATTACTGGTGAGGCTTTTACAGGAAAATTAAAAGGGACTGTTACAGATATTGGTTTACAAGTTGGTAGACAAAATATCTTTAATACTAATCCTGGTGCAGATACAGATAATAAAATAGTTGATGTAAAAATCCGCATTGATAAATTAGCAGATAATCAACGAGTTTCTAGTTTAACTAATTTACAAGTTCAGGTACTTATTCAGATATAAGTCTAAACTATGATTTTTCTGATTAATTTGATTGGGATGATTAATAAGGTGTATTTAAAAAATCGAATAGTTATATAGGGAATAGGAGGTAAAACATGATTTTAAATATACCTTTAGCTTGGCTGCAATTGGTCAAGCAAAAAGTACGCTTTCTTGTGGCATTAGCAGGTATTGCTTTTATTTCTGTTTTGATGTTTATGCAAATTGGGTTTCAAGATGCTCTTTATGCTAGTGCAACTCAAGTGCATAAACATCTTCGAGGTGATTTGTTTTTAATTAGCTCTCAATATAGATCTTTGACTTCTACTCAAAGTTTTCCTCGCAGTCGTTTATATCAGATATTAGGTTTTAATGGGATTGCATCAGTTGAACCTTTATATGTCCAATTTGCTAAACTTAAAAATCCTCTCAATGGTCGCAAATATCCTATTTATGTCCTGGGATTTGATCCGGTTAAATCCATCTTTAGATTACCGGAAATAGATCAAGATTTTCAATTACTCAAAATTCCTGATCAAGTATTTTTTGACCGAGCCGCACGTCCAGAATTTGGACCAATTGCTGAATATTTTCAGAAAAATAAACCTATGAGTATGGAAATATTTAGTTATTTAGGAACTGTTGGTTACAAGGTAAAAGTGAGTGGGTTATTTACTCTTGGACCTTCTTTTGGTGTGGATGGTAATTTAATAGTCAGTTCTTCTACTTTTTTTAGAATTTTTCCAGAACACAGACCAAATCAAGTAGATATAGGTTCAATTCATCTGCAACCTGATGTTAGTCCTCAAAGGATTTTAGCAAATTTATCTGCTAGTTTGCCAAATGATGTCACGGTAATGACACGGAAAGAATTTATTGATTTTGAAAAAAGCTATTGGACATTAAGAACACCAATTGGATTTGTGTTTAATTTGATGGTAACGATGGGTTTTGTTGTTGGTGTAATTGTTGTTTATCAAATTCTTTATAGTAATATATCAACCCATTTTGTCCAATTTGCTACACTCAAGGCAATGGGATTTAGAAATAAATATCTTTTGAATGTTGTCTTTCAGCAAGCTGTAATTTTAGCTGTCTTGGGCTATATTCCCGGTTTTGCTATTTCTCTAGGACTATATGATATTGCCAAAGATGCAACTAAATTACCAATTGTTATGGATATAAATAAGGGTCTATTAGTATTTATTTCTGTAATTGTTATGTGCTTAACTTCGGGTTTCTTTTCTACTAATAAATTACGTAAGGTAGATCCAGCCGAAATTTTTAATTAACTACCTATGCAATATTTACCTGCTGCTAATATTTTGGAAATCACCAAGCTTAATCATTACTTTGGTCATGGTAAGTTACGGATTCAAACTTTGTTTGATATTAATTTGACGATCAAATCTGGAGAAATTGTGATTATGACTGGACCGTCTGGTTCAGGAAAAACTACTTTATTAACATTAATTGGTGGTTTGCGTTCTGTCCAAGAGGGAAGTTTAAAATTTAATGAACAGGAATTATTAAATGCTAGTAATGAAGAATTAGTCCAAATCCGTAGGCAAATTGGTTATATTTTTCAAGCTCATAATTTACTAGATTTCTTAACTGCTATGCAAAATGTACAAATGTCTTTAGAATTGCAATCTAATATTTCGCAATGGGAATCTTATATTCAGTCCGAAGCCATGCTTAATGCTGTGAAATTAGGAGATAGAGTTAATTATTATCCCTCTGATCTTTCTGGGGGACAGAAGCAACGAGTGGCGATCGCTCGCGCTTTAGTGAGTCATCCTAAGTTAGTATTGGCTGATGAACCTACGGCTGCTTTAGATAGTAAATCAGGACGAGATGTGGTGAATTTAATGCAGCAATTAGCAAAAGAACAAGATTGCTCAATTTTAATTGTTACCCATGATAACCGCATTTTAGATATTGCTGATAGAATTATCAACATGGAGGACGGTTATTTAATTCAACATGAAGTTTAGGGTTATCTCTCAGAGTTTTATTTAACCAAATTTACTAAAAAATAAAATCACTAACCAAGGTATTGTCAAATCAGGAATTAACCCAGCATAATTTCTCAGAAAAGGTATTGCCGTTGAGAAAATGAACCTCAAAGAACGTAAAGATACAGGACGATTACCATTTTCATCTACCAATCCATATCTCTTGGCAACTTCAGCGACAATTTGGATTTTACCTGTATATTTGATAATATTAGGATCAGATGCTAAACTAGCGATCGCTCTCCCAGTGAATAACGGTGTTTCCCAATTATAACCATCACCAAATGATGAAGATGTCCCATGTTCTGAACTCTGTTCTTGAGCAAAACTGGTAATCTGTTCTGTACCAACAATCCCCGGATAAATAGCCAAAGAAGTCACATGATATTTTTTTAATTCTTTTGCCATATCTGCGGCTAATCTATCACAAGCACTTTTCCCCACACCATAAGGAACACTAAAAATATAAGACATTCCGCCCCAAGAAGAAATAGTAAAAATAATTCCCTCCTTCCGCTTTGTCATCATCCTTGCAGCATAAATACTAGCCACATAATGACTTCGTAAACCTACATTATTAGCCGCATCCCAAAAACTCGGTTCTAACTCCCAAAAAGTTTTACCAAAACCTTCTCTGATAGCTTGTACTCCCGCATAAACATTATTAACTAAAATATCCAACTTACCATTTTGTTCTCTTTCAATCTGGGCAAAAAGTTGGCGAATTTGCTCATCATCACTATGATCAACTTGCACAGAAATACAAACCCCACCAGCTTCTATAACGGCGGTTTCAGTTTCTTGTAAACTCCCACCCAGACTGTCATTATTAGGTTCTAGAGTGCGTCCTGTAATATAAACTGTAGCACCAGCTTCACCTAATCCAATGGCAATTCCTTTCCCAATGCCTCTAGTAGCACCTGTGACTAATGCTATTTTTCCTTGCAGATGTTTAATCATTTTTTTATGAGTAAATTTGTATTTTTAGAATATAATTATTATATTAATATTCTGAATTTTGTCAATCATCATGAATCTACCAATCAACGACATCAAACAAATCATCAAGAATACGATTATTGCAGAAACGCAAATCATCGAAATCAAAATCCCAACAAGCGAAAAAACAGCTTTAGCAATGGAGATTAATCTTGATAATAAGCTAGAAGCATGGGAAATAATGAGAAATCTTTTTCCGCAAACTCAACTTTATCCTGTGATAGTTGCCTGTTGGTTAGGAAAAACCGATAATTGGAACAATGACATTATTGATGCTGATTTATGTTGTCGGTTTGGATATCAACAAGAACCAGTAGAAAATCAAAATCAAAATAATAGTATTCCAGAATTAATTACCAAAATTGATAAAATCAACATTCAGGATTTTTTACATCAAAAGACAGAAATAACTTCAGAAGAGTTTAACAAAAAACTGGCATTTTTAGAAGCACAAAATCACCAACAGAATTTAATTGATTTGAGGTATTTACAATGGTATGAACCTATTAATCAACCTTTAGCACTACTATTATTACCTGTTGAAAATAGTTGGGAAATACTAGCTTATTTGCATTGGTATGGTGCAGAATCTTTAGGTAGTGATAAAGTCATGGCTATGTTAAAATATTGGCATGAGAAATATCACATAGAATTGGTTTGTCACTACGGAACTATGTTACAATTGACAGTAAAGAATAAACCAAAAACTTGTCAAGAAGCCTTACAATTAGCAATCGAACAAGAAATCATTGCTCCTTGTACGACTATGTTACCTGGTGTTTCTCTTGAAGATCATGCTTGTGCATTATTAAAGAGTGATACTTGGTTTCTGCATGAACGCCCTTAAATTTATTTAAACATATTTATTTTTATTGAAATATAAATAAGATGTGTTTATTAATCAATACTTCGCAACGCTAACGCTTTTTACAATTTAGCAAAGGTATTGTTGTTGAAGAAAAATTTACCGAATCGTAGATGTGATGGGGTTCTTAAACCTGGTTATTCATACACCACTCGCACAAAATTCATTCTAACTCCTTCTTTCTTCTTTCTTCTTTCTTCCTCCTGACTCCTGACTCCTATTAATTTTTAAACATATCCTGAAAAGACAAGATATTGTTACAATATTTAACAACGTTGATTTAACTGGTGGCTTCTTCATGATGGTTAAGACACTTCCCCCTAGTTCTCGAACAAGTCAGGAGGACAGTCGCGGAGGCGAATTGTCCGTGATTGAGGTAGTAGCAGAACAAAGTACACAGACGGTAGTAATCAAATCGGCGCAAGCTGCGGAACAACCCAGGTACAGGGTGAGGACAGAATCTGAACCGGAGTCGGTGCTATATGATCCTGTGGAAATAGCAGCACAGTATAGTGGACGATTCCTGCAAGTTATCCGGCGCATTCTGACGGTTTTAAAACCAATTCTTGCCTTTGTTTTTGGGTTATGGTGGGATAAGCAATGGGGAACTTTGGCTAAAAATGAACGCCGTCGCGCTGTTCAACTCAGAGAATTATTAACCAAGTTAGGTCCGGCTTACATTAAAATTGGTCAAGCTTTATCCACCAGACCAGATTTAGTTCCACCCATTTATTTAGAAGAATTAACTAGACTTCAAGACCAATTACCAGCTTTTCCTAATGAAATAGCTTACCAATTTATTAAGGAAGAATTGGGAGCAACACCAGCAGAAATTTATGCAGAAGTGTCGTCACAACCGATTGCGGCAGCTTCCTTGGGACAGGTATATAAAGGCAGATTGAAAACTGGGGAAGAAGTAGCGATTAAAGTCCAACGTCCAGATTTACGGGAACGAATTACGATAGATTTGTATATTTTACGGAAACTGGCTGCTTGGGTACAGCGGAATGTCAAGCGGGTACGTAGTGATTTAGTCGGAATTTTGGATGAGTTAGGCGATCGCATTTTTGAAGAAATGGACTATATTCATGAAGGCGAAAATGCAGAACGCTTTTTTGAATTATATGGTCACATGAAGGATATTTATGTACCAAAAATTTACTGGGAATACACCAACCGTCGCGTTTTAACGATGGAGTGGATTAACGGCATCAAATTAACTCAACCCGAAAAAATTGCCGCATTAGGAATCAATGCCCGGTATTTAATTGAAGTTGGAGTCCAGTGTTCTTTGCGTCAATTATTAGAACATGGATTTTTCCACGCTGACCCCCATCCAGGTAACTTATTAGCGACAATGGATGGTAAACTAGCTTATCTCGATTTTGGCATGATGAGCGAAGTGAAACCAGCCCAACGTTATGGTTTAATTGAGGCAATTGTCCACGTCGTTAATCGGGAATTTGATAGTTTAGCAAAAGACTATGTAAAATTAGAATTTCTCACTCCCGAAACAGACCTAACTCCCATTATTCCTGCTTTTGCCAAGGTATTTGCTAACGCTCAAGGTGCAAGTGTCGCGGATTTGAATATTAAAAGTATCACCGATGATTTATCAGCTTTAATGTATGAATATCCCTTCCGTGTTCCCCCTTATTATGCCTTAATTATTCGTTCCCTTGTAACTTTGGAAGGAATTGCAATTTATATAGATCCCGATTTCAAAGTTCTCAGTGAAGCCTATCCTTATGTTGCTAAAAGGCTGTTAACAGATCCCGCAAATGAGTTAAGAACATCATTACAAGAATTACTGTTTAAAGATGGTAAATTCCGCTGGAATCGTTTAGAAAACCTGTTAAAAAATGCCCGCAGTAACCAAGAATATGATCTTAATTTAGTCGTTAATCAAGGAGTAGAATTTCTCTCTTCTGAACGAGGTGCATTTATTCGTGATAGATTAGTTGATGAATTTTTCAACAGTGTAGATGCTGTCAGTAAAAATGCCTTACACAACTTCACTTATGTACTTCGAGAAAAGGTAGGAATTACCGCAGTTAATCAAATTCCTTCAGCTTCAGTTGAACAACAACAAACCTTGGAATATATTAAACGCATTGCCGGAATTTTGCGAGACACTAAAGGATTTGATGCTACAAAATTTGCTCCTCAATTAGCCCAAATTATTGTTAATCCAGGAGTCCAACTTTTAAGTCAACAAATTGCCACTCGTGTTACCCAGAAAGCCGTAACTCGCATCATTCGGGATTTATTAGCATCTGAATAATGTCCAAACTGTGAGTAGTCAGGAGTCAGGAGTCAGGAGTCAGGAGTCAGGAGTCAGGAGTCAGGAGAAAGAATTAAAACAAAGTAGGAATAGTCTCAAATCTGTTCCCTGTTCCCTGTTCCCTGTTCCCTGTTCCCTGTTCCCTGTTCCCTGCTCCCTTTGTCCCACTACTTAGTTTACACAATCAAATATTTGTTTCTAAACTCTGAGCGTAAATCACCTCAATATTGCTACCAAAATCCAATTTATCTAAGGATTCTGTGAAAAACACAAAACCCTTATACGCCGTCACATACTTATATATTTTCGTAAAATAACCTTCACTGGTGACAATGACAAGCGGCTCTTCACCTTTGGCAAGAATATCCAAAAAAGCATCTAATTTTACACATACACCAGTACCCTGATGAGTAAAAATACTCCCACCAATAGTAGCAGGTTGAGCAGCCGCATCACCACTGTAATAGCTCATTTAGCGCTAACTTTTACTTATGTTATTGACCAGCTAATTCTAAACTTTCGTCTCCACTACGTGCTGTGAAGTTTGTAACGTTTGGGGTAAACTCCAATCGGGACGCAATTTAGCAGCTTGACGTAAATAAACGTGGTGAATTGGCGTAGAAGTTGGTAAATTAGCGTGAATTAGAAAGCGAATACAGCGCGGTAAACTTCCTTCAACGTGCATTTGTTGGACATCTAACATAGCTACACTATCCCACAAAGGACGACTGCGGGCGATCGCTGCTGGAAAAATAGCATCCAAATCCTTGGTAACAGAAAAAGTCACACTAATCATATCGTCCGGTTGGAGTTTATTTCTCTGCTCCAATTCATCTAATAATTCTGTCACTGAATCCCGAATTGCTTCGACACTATTTTCTGCAACAGTTGTTGCACCCCGAATTGCTCGCATTTGCCATTCCACCACCAAAATCCTCCTTTTGTATTTGTTCGTTGTCAGTTGTTAGTTGTCAGTTGTCAGTTGTCAGTTGTTAGTTGTTTCCTATTCCCAATGCCCAATGCCCAATGCCCAATGCCCAATGCCCAATGCCCAATGCCCAATGCCCAATGCCCAATGCCCAATGCCCAATGCCCACTAACTTTCTATGGACGATATAACCACATGGGTAATCCACTTGTAGACATTTCAAATTCTAACCAATCAATTCCAGCACTAATACCTGATTTGGCTAGACGATTTCCCGGTAGAACACGACTCAACAATGGTTTCCGTTCTTCTAGCGTATAGCAAACAGTTTTCTCAGGATCAAGTCCTACTAATTCCGCTGTCCACCGTCTTGCATCCTCTTCTGTTCCTAAGCGGTCTACAACACCTAATTCTAAGGCTTGCTGTCCGGTAAAAATTCGGCCGTCAGCAAAACTTTTTACCTTCTCTACAGTCAATGAACGAGCTTCTGCCACCGTTTCCACAAATTGTTGATAGCTACAATCAATCAAGTCTTGCAGAATAGTTTGTTCCGGTTCTGTTAATTCCCGATCAAAAGCTAATATATCTTTGTACGGTCCTGACTTAATGACCTTAAAAGACACACCAATTTTCCCCAATAGCACCTCTAGATTATTCCCTCGCAGAATTACCCCAATACTGCCTGTAATCGTGCCGGGATTCGCCATGATATGTTCTGCTCCCATACCAATATAAACGCCTCCAGAAGCGGAAATATTCCCAAAACTAGCAACAATCTTGATTTTTTTGGCTAATCTCTTCAGGGCGCTGTAGATTTCTTGAGAATCACCCACTGTACCTCCAGGACTATCAATGCGGAGCAGTAAAGCGGGAAATTTACCTTCCTCTACGGTTTCCAATGCTTCTAGAACGTGCTTACGAGTTGCACTAGCGATCGCACCGCTAACTTCAATCCGTGCAATTTGTTTCCGAAAGTTGGGCTTAAATGGCCAAATCATGGGCAATCAAATAACTTTTTAATCTTTTGAATATCTTTAATATAGAACGCCTAGCGCGAACCTAACGGGTTCTAAACAAGTAAGCAAAGTTGATTATATAAAAAATTTGGATTTGTAGGGGTAGCGCCCCGTGCCTACCCCGGTATTTAGGGCAACCACAGGGGGTTTGCCCCTACTTTCGCCTTGTGATACTAGATCACCCAATCATTATTAAAAATCTTAAGGAAATTTTTAGATTTTATATGTAGTTTTATTTGGTATTTTTAAGGAGCAAGGGCAAAGTATTGAAAAATATTAACTCTCACCACAAATATACCCATCTCAACTCTATTGTGTTGTACCACTGCACTACACGAGAATTTGGGAAAATAACGAACTTAAAATATAGAAATCTCCAGCACAGAGCCAATAGCTTATAGTAAAAATAGAAATACTCAGCTATAGGTCGCAATGATTAAGATTAACTCTTGTGAGATTCTTTGAAGCACCAACATAGCTTAAATGCTTTGGTAACATTCAAGAATCAGTATGAAGAATTTGATAACGGTAATGAACATAGATATCAAACAGCGCCCCAACAAAGCCGCAAGTTAAACCAATAGTCAATAGACCGTTGAGGGAACTACCACTGCCGAAAGTGGCGAGAAAATGGAGAATTTGGATAGAGACATCCGAAATTATCCCTTGTAGACCAGGAACATAGCCAAAAAGTGATAAAACCAACAACAAACCACCAACCAGGAAGACAGGGACAAGAAAACTAAAAATGGTGGTTAGCACTAAAGATCGGAAAAAGTTACTAAATATAGTCATGATTAGACCAAGGTAGTGGGTAACTTGAGAGATTAAGCGAAAAATTATCTGCCAATTTCTACAATACTGGCGATCGCTCCCAAACATTCATTTCGTCAAGAATCTTAAGTTTTCATTAAATTGCACTGGTAATAGTTACCCCAAGTGCATTGGGTATTTTTGAAATTTAAAACCCCTACAACCTTGGAAACATAAGGGTTTACATCTCAGTGTGCAGTTTACCAGAAGTAAAAACACTTTAAAAACTCGCTCAATTTTATGAGACTAGCCGTAAACTAAGTTAATAATTTGCATATTGTCTAGTGTTAATTCTATCCCCCACAACCAGTGACCAATGGCCAAATCCAGTATAGGAACATGGAGTCAGCGCTTGCTGGCTGCGACCTTTTTAGGTGGACAAGTCATATTTCACCTCCTTCAAGGTAAAATTCACCGTCGTAACACCCTAGAACAATTGGCAATAGTTGGACCCGACTCCTTCTTCATTGCCCTATTAACAGCCATATTCGTGGGCGCAGTATTCACAATACAGGTAGCACGGGAATTCATCAACTTCGGGGCAGGAAACCTCGTTGGGGGCGTATTAGCAGTAGCATTAACCAGAGAACTTAGCCCCGTATTGACAGCAGTAGTTTTAGCAGGAAGAGTAGGTTCAGCCTTCGCAGCCGAAATCGGCACAATGAAAGTTACAGAACAAATAGATGCTCTGTTAATGTTAAAAACAGATCCCATTGATTATCTAGTCATTCCCCGGCTTCTGGCTTGCTTCATCATGCTGCCTGTCTTAACTTTGCTATCCTTAATCACAGGAATGTCTGGAGGATTGCTTATAGCCACCCGCATTTATAACCTTTCCGATACAGTATTTCTAGACTCAGCCAGGGACTTTCTCGACATCTGGGATATTGGTAGTGCCATGATTAAAGCCTGTTGCTTTGGTGTATTAATCGCCATTATCGGCTGTAGCTGGGGTTTAACTACCACAGGCGGTGCTAAAGGTGTAGGACAATCAACTACAACTGCTGTTGTCACTGCCCTATTAGTTATCTTTATTAGCAACTTCTTTTTATCTTGGGTAATGTTCCAAGGTCCCGGTAGTGGATTATCACCAGGACAGTGATTTAGAGGCAAGAGGCAAGAGGTAAGAGGGAAAATAGAGTAATTAAGAATTACGAATTTATAGAAAGAGGAGAAAAAGATTTTGCATAGTTCATTCACACCTAACACCATATCAACAGTAGAACTCAAGCCAAGTTACAATATTCCTATTGTTTTAGTCGTGGGCGCTATTCCCGTACTATTAATACAACCTTTGTTGGGAGGAATATTAACGCTTTTGGGTTTGTTTTTGATGTTGCAAGCTGTAACACTGCGCTTTCAATTTACCGCTACTGACTTTGATCTTTATAGAGGCGAAAAGTTAATTAAGCGTTTTCCCTATCAAGAATGGCAAAATTGGCGAATATTCTGGAATCCAGTCCCCATTTTGTTCTATTTTAAAGAAGTGAACAGTATTCACTTTCTGCCAATTTTATTTGACCCCAAAACCTTAAAATCTTGTCTAGAAGAACGTTGTCCACGCATTGATTAGATTTTGTCTCTAGTCAATTGGATATTTCAAGAAAGATATTTTTTGTATCATGGAAAATTTATATAGTTGTTTATGAACCCAGAAGAATCTCCAACTCCAGAACCCATAAATGAGTGGTTAGAACAAATAGAAGTGCAACCCCCCACAAATGAACTCCCAGAAAACCCATCTACCGATTTACAATTAGAAAATCAAGCATCTGGTGAATTGGCAAACTCAGAAACAACAGAAACAACAATACTAGCAGCGGAAAATTCACTACATATACAAGCAGAGCAAAGATTAGTCCAATTACAGCAAAAGTCATCAGAACTTAGCGCAGAAATTGCTCAATTGGAAACTACTTATGCCACCCTTCAGACGCAAATTGGTGTAACTCAAACTGCACTCTCGCAAGTTGTCCAAGATTCATTATCACAGTTAGAACAACGCAAACAAGCCTTACAAATTTCCGTTGAACAACTCGAACGTCGTCAAGAACGGATTCGTAATGAAATGCGGACAACCTTTGCTGGCACATCTCAAGATATAGCAATTCGGGTACAAGGTTTTAAAGACTATCTCACAGGTAGTTTACAGGATTTGGCATCAGCAGCCGAACAAATGCAGCTTGTACAACCTTCACGAGAACGGGAAAAGCCAGCGCCGAAAGAAGCTAAACCTGTGAAAGAACAATTGGAAATGCCGCAACTTGGTCAACAGCAGTTTCAGGATACCACCAAAAAAATCCGCCGCTTACTTGACCAATACCGCAACCAACCAGATTATTATGGCCCACCCTGGCAGTTACGCCGCACCTTTGAACCAATTCATGCCGAAAAAATCTCAAATTGGTTATTTACCTTAGGTGGACGGGGTGCTTTACGGACAATGGGTAGCCGTTTACAGAATATTTTAATTGCTTCATCGGCAATTTCGATATTACATCAATTATATGGCGATCGCGTGCGAACCCTAATTTTAGCAAACACTCCAGAACGTTTAGGCGAATGGCGACGCGGTTTACAAGATTGTTTAGGTATCGGTCGTCCCGATTTTGGACCCGACAGAGGAGTGGTATTATTTGAAGCACCGACAGCTTTAGCCCAAAAAGCCGAGAGATTAGTTAAAGCTAACCAAATGCCTTTAATTATCATTGATGATTCTGAGGAACAAATTAGTTTAGCGTTACTACAATTCCCTCTCTGGTTAGCTTTTGCCCCTGACCCAAAAACCATGAAAGATCGAGATTTTGATGATGATTTTTAATTAGTCATTGGTCATTGGTCATTAGTCATTGGTCATTGGTCATTGGTCATTGGTCATTGGTAAAACAACTAACAACTAATAACTGACAACTAACAACTAACAACTAACAACTGACAACTAACAACTAACAACTGACAAATTTATGTTTCTTTGGTTAAGTTTGTGTGGAGTAGTGGTTTTATTAGCTTACCTATTTGGTTCTTTTCCAACTGGATATCTAGCAGGTAAACTATTAAAAGGAATTGATATTCGGGAAGTTGGTTCTGGTTCAACAGGTGCAACTAATGTTTTGAGAACCTTGGGTAAAGTTCCAGGGGCATTTGTGTTATTAATTGATGCTTTAAAAGGAGCATTAGCCATAAATTTAGGTTATGCCTTATTTAACATTGCTTATAGTCAAAACTTAATTCCACCAAATGTAAATTCCGAAATTTGGCAACCTTATTTAGTCACCTTAGCTGGTTTAGCCGCCCTTTTAGGACATAGTAAATCAATCTTTCTTGGCTTCACTGGTGGTAAATCTGTGGCTAGTGGTGTGGGAATTTTACTAGCTATAAATTGGCAGGTGGGATTATCAACATTAGGAGTATTTGCAGTAGTCATTGCCATTTCTAGAATTGTATCTTTAAGTTCTATTTGTGGGGCTGTGGCAGTTTCTATTTTAATGGTAATTTTCCAGCAACCTTTAGCCTACATTCTTCTAGGTTTGACTGGCGGTTTATATGTAATTATCCGTCACCGCAGTAATATTGAGCGATTAATTGCGGGTACAGAACCAAAAATTGGTCAAAAGATAGAAACACAAACAGAACAAATTACTTAGGAACGCAAATTTAATAACCTGCAATTCTGATTTAACCTAGAATGGTGCGTTGACTCCTGAATGGGCGCAGGCCCTGCGCCCCTACCTCCTTCTTCTTTCTCCTGACTCCTGACTCCTGACTCCTATTTAACGATTTTTCTGGACTGAATTACCTGCAAACTTCCACCTGCATATAAACTAGGTTTAGCCACATCAAAACCAAAATCTCGTAACAAACCAGGTAAATCTGTTTTCAACAATTCCCAAGCCGTCTGGGTTTCAAACAGCCAGAAAAATACAGCCAACCCCGGCCAAAATATCGGATTTGTAGGAGGGTGAAAATCCACCAAAGTGAAAACTCCTCCCGGTTTTAATACCCGATAAACCTCTTTAAGAATTTTGCGGAGTTGTTCTGACTGCATTTCGTGTAAGGCTGCGCTAGTATGTACCACGTCGAACGAATTATCTGCAAAAGGCATATCCTCAGCAAATGCTTTGATATAAGTAGCATTTGGTACATTTTCCTGGCATCGTTTGATAGATAATGGGGAAGCATCCAAGCCGGTGACGTTTTCCGAAAAATTTACCAAAAATCTGGTTACTTGACCACTACCACAACATAAATCTAAAATCTGAGTATCTGATTGTAGTTTTAAGTTTTGTAAAGCCAGTTGACGAAATCGGGGTTCACCACCCACAGTCACAGCCGCTAACCGAGAGATGCCATCATATAGCCATTGGTATCTATAACTTAAATCTCTAAAAATTGTTGCCATTGTATTTTTCCTGCCGATAAAGCTTTATATTTAATAAAGATATATTGTTAACATTAGTGAAAAATCTGTAAGGATTGGGGGAAAGTAACTGCTATGGGTCGTATAGGGGTATTATTACTTAATCTCGGTGGTCCCGATAAACTAGAAGATGTAGGACCTTTTTTGTATAATCTGTTTTCAGATCCCGAAATTATCCGTTTACCGTTTCGCTGGATGCAAAAACCTCTGGCTTGGTTTATTGCTACACGCAGAGAAAAAACATCTCAAGCAAATTATAAACAAATTGGCGGCGGTTCTCCCTTACGACGGATTACAGAGGAACAAGGAGAAGCTATTAAGGCGCAGTTAGGTGAATTAGGACAAGAAGCTAATATCTATGTGGGAATGCGCTATTGGCATCCTTATACAGAGGAAGCGATCGCTCAACTTACTCAAGATAACATTGATAAGTTAGTAATTCTCCCACTTTACCCCCAATTTTCTATCAGCACCAGTGGTTCTAGTTTCCGCTTGTTAGAACAACTGTGGAAAGAAAACCCCAAACTCCAAAGTCTTGAATATACAGTCATTGCCTCTTGGTACAAAGAACCAGGTTATCTCCAAGCAATGGCAGAACTCATAATTGGCGAACTTAATAAATTTTCACATCCTGATGATGTGCATATTTTCTTCAGCGCACATGGCGTACCTAAAAGCTATGTAGAGGAAGCAGGAGATCCCTACCAGCAAGAAATTGAGGAATGCACAACCTTAATTATGCAAACTCTCAATCGTCCCAATCCCCACACCCTCGCCTATCAAAGTCGTGTTGGTCCGGTAGAATGGTTACAACCATACACAGAAGATGCCCTCAACGAACTTGGCACTAAAGGTGTGAAAGATTTGGTAGTCGTCCCCATTAGTTTTGTTTCTGAACACATCGAAACACTACAAGAAATTGACATTGAATATCGAGAAATAGCTGAAGAAGCAGGAATACACAACTTCGGACGAGTTCCTGCCCCCAACACCAACCCAGTTTTTATTAAAGCTCTATCCGACCTGATAATTGATGTTCTCCAACAACCTGACCTCAAACTCTCTCAAGTTACCCAAATGAAAAAACGGGTGAAAATGTATCCCCAAGAACGTTGGGAATGGGGAATTACTACTAGCGCCGAAGTTTGGAATGGTCGGATAGCCATGCTAGGTTTTATCGGGTTGATTATTGAATTAATCACTGGTAAAGGCTTACTGCACGTTATCGGACTTTTACATTAGTTTTGGTAATGGGTAATGGGTAATGGGTAATCATTATTTCCCCTACACCCTACGCCCTGCCTCCTGCCTTTTCCTGTCACCTTTACGCCAATCATACCAGTATTTCGCGCTCACAATCGCCAGCCATAGCAGAATTAAAGCAATTAGTCCCCCCTGGCGAGGAGCATCTATGGCGAAGAATACGAGTATAATACACAAAATGTCTTGTATAAACACAGCCCATATAGGCAAACCGCGCAAGCGATAAAACCAACCTACTAAAACTAGCTGAAATACAAAAGCTAATAAACCACCAATTAAGGCAACTAGCCAGCTTGGTGTTTGTGTCGCTGAAGCAACAGACAAACCCATTAAAGCTCCAGCAAAGGGAGATAAAAATAAATGAATTTGCTGTACTATTCTCTGACCAATCAGTTTTTTAGAGGCAAACAGTTCAAATAACGACCAACTGGTTAATAATCCCAGTAAAACATGGGGAGAAATACGTGATAATACTGGCATTTGTGACCACAGTTGATCTCCTTGAAGGATGCCAATAATTAATAAAGGTACACCTATTCTCATCCCGGCGGCAGCACCAGCAGATAATATGGCAAGAATTTCAATCATGGGTATATCCCCGACTTTACTAAACTAGCAAAGGTGATTTATTTATACGGGCTTTTATTGATAACAGTTTCTGATCAGGACTATAACAGGAGTGAGGAAAGAAACCTTGGAGTAGAAAGGGTATTACCGTTAATTGATGTCCTAACCGCCTTTACGCTTGCTATTAATAAAATTAACATACCCATATTAGATGCAAATTTAATCTCTATATAAACTGTTTTAATCTATGCTCTGATATTTTGAGTATAGTAATCAGCTATATATTTATTCTTCACTTTGCGACATGGAAGAAGTCAGTGGTCAGTGGTTAGTGGTCAGTGGTCAGTGGTCAGTGGTCAGTGGTCAGGAAAAAATCACCAATTCACTAATCACCAATTACCAATCACCAATCACCAATCACCAATTCCAGTTCTAAATACCCAATCGTTGATAAACTTCTTCTAAATGCTTGAGATGATGTAGTGGATCAAAACAGGCTTCTATCTCTGCGGAGGATAAGTTTTGAGTGACGCGAGGATCTGTACTGATTAAATCACGGAAGTTGCCTTCTGGTTTGTTCCAAGCAGTGTGGGCGTTTTCTTGGACTATAGTATAGGCTGCTTCTCGATTTAGTCCTTTGTCTATTAAGGTTAATAATACCCTTTGACTAAAGACAACCCCACCATAACAGTTAAGATTTCGTGCCATGTTTTCGGGATAAACCAATAGGTTATTAACCAAGTTGGTGATTTCATGCAGCATAAAATGAGTCAAAATGCAAGCATCTGGTAAAACTACCCGTTCTACAGAACTGTGGGAAATATCCCGTTCGTGCCACAAAGCGACGTTTTCTAATACTGCCCCTGCATGACTTCTTACCAATCGTGCCATCCCTGTTAACCGTTCAGAACGGATGGGATTGCGTTTGTGAGGCATAGCACTAGAACCTTTTTGCCCTTTGGCAAAAAATTCTTCAACTTCTAAAACGTCTGTTTTTTGCAGGTTACGAATTTCTACAGCAAAGCGTTCTATGGATGCAGCCAGTAATGCTAATTGTTGCACAAAGTCTGCATGAATATCGCGGGAAATTACTTGAGTGGAGGCAGTATCGGGTTTAAGTCCGAGTTTTGCACAAGCGATCGCTTCTACTCTGGGTTCAACGTTAGCATAAGTCCCCACAGCACCGGATATTTTACCAACAGCGATGGTTTTTTTGAGAATTTGCAACCGTTCTTGGTGTCGTAACACCTCCGCTAACCAACCAGCTAACTTAAAACCAAAAGTAATAGGTTCAGCGTGAATACCATGCGATCGCCCAATCATTACCGTATTTCGATGGGCAGTAGCTTTTTTACGAATAGCATCAATGACATCTTCTAGGCGTGTTAACAACAGATCCAGACTAGCAACTAATTGTAGCGATAAAGCAGTATCTAAAACATCAGAACTCGTTAAACCTAAGTGAATATAGCGTCCTGCTTCACCTACATATTCATTAACATTTGTCAAGAAAGCAATCACATCATGACGAACTTCTGCCTCAATTTCCAGTACCCGTTTCGGGTCAAAATTCGCCTTAGCCTTAATTTCCTCTACTGCTGCTGCTGGAATATAACCCAGTTCTGCCTGTGCTTCGCAAACCGCGATCTCTACATCTAGCCAGGTTTTCAGCTTATAGGTTTCACTCCACAAATCGCCCATTTCGGGCAAGGTATAACGCTCAATCACATTCACAGCATCTAATACAACTGTCATATTTTACATTGGAAACCACCCACTCTTAATGCCAATCTCTCCCGGATAACCGTCATATTTTAATTCTCAAAATTTTTACAGTAACTCAAAGCACAGCAAAAAATTCCAACACAACTTTTTGGCTAACATCTTAACCTTTATTTAAAGCTTGGGTGATAGCATAAATTAGGCTGGGTAACTTATGCTCACAATTAAAGCTACAAACTCTCTATGTTGAAAAGAATACTACTGCCATAATTGATCAATCACTATGAAATTACGCCAAAAGTCCAATATTAGAATTTAGCAGATAAATTAATATGGTTCTACCGCATTTTGGGAAGACTAAATTATCACGCCTTATCAACTTTTTAGCAGCTAAATTGATTACACCGATAAAGTTAAGCGTGCAATAAGCAACATCTATCTGAGCCTGAGCGATCATGTCAAAGACCCCAAGCAATATTAATTTTAGGTTAAGGATGAAAAAATGCTGGCTATACATGGTGTTGATAATATGGATCAGCTAAACCTCAAGCTAGAGTCAACGTTACAAGAATTACCAGTTTGGACAATACAAATAGAAATAGATCGTCCTGGTAATGAATTAGCAAAAATTTTTGCAGAAGATCCTTTGCTGCCAGGAATTATCTTGACTAAAGACAAAAAATATGCAGGCATGATTTCTCGGCGGCTGTTTTTTGAACAAATGAGTCATACCTATGGTTTAGGGCTATTTGCCGGTCGCCCTGTCGAATATCTTCATAATTTCTTACAACCGGAAACATTTATCTGCCTAGAAAATACCCCCATTGTCGAAGCAACTCAAATAGCTTTAGGGCGATCGCACAAACAGGTTTATGAGCCAATTGTCATTACAGATCAATCTTATCAATATGGATTATTAGATTTTCAGCAATTACTTTTAGCCCACACCCAAATTCATGTTTTAACCTTAGCTCGACTTCAAAAAGAAAAAGAAAAAGCCAGAATAGCTAAAGCAGACTTCCGCGATCTTCAGCATAACTACAGCCGATTATTACAAAACGACAAAATGATCGCCTTGGGACAATTAGTAGCTGGTATTGCCCATGAAATCAATAATCCCATGAATTTTATTTATGGCAACCTCAATTATGCCATCGAATATGTTAGAGATATCCTCGACATAATGGAAAATTATAAACAAGAACCATCCTATCCTGGCGCAATAGCCGCAGCTCAAGAAAAGGGAATCGAAATAGAATTTATTCTCGAAGATTTACCAAAATTATTATCATCCATGAAAGTTGGTGCTACAAGAGTAAATGAAATTGTCCTATCTTTACGTAATTTTTCCCGATTAGATCAAGCAGAAATTAAACCTGTTGATATTCATGAAGGGATAGAAAACACATTAATAAGTAGTTTTTCACTCTCCCCCCACTTTCGAGAGTTTATAGGGTAGGTAGAAGTAGG
>NZ_VIKX01000193.1:0-389 GCF_009711935.1 Dolichospermum sp. UHCC 0259
ACTTCTACCTACCCTATAAACTCTCGAAAGTGGGGGGAGAGTGAAAAACTACTGTAACTAAACCACCAATACCAGAACCAATAATAATGGCATCAAATAATGCGGAATTCATAATTTTTAATTTAATCCAAAAAAGAGGGAAAAGTCTGCTGCTGCTGACTAATCCCGCCTGCCGATTCTTTAAAGAGAGGAGAACACTTGAAAATAATATAACTCTGATTGAGAATCTTTGTCAACTATTAATGAGAAGATTTATCAATAAATTATTTAGGGCTTGCTGATTTACTCCTGACTCCCTCCTGGGCGCAGGGCCTGCGCCCCTACCTTCAGGTTTCTTCTTTCTTCTTTCTTCTTTCTTCTTTCTTCTTTCTTCTTTCTCCTGACTCCTG
>NZ_VIKX01000193.1:437-4630 GCF_009711935.1 Dolichospermum sp. UHCC 0259
GACTCCTGACTCCTGACTCCTGACTCCTGACTCCTGACTCCTGAATTCTGCTATGATGTTGCAGTAAAAAGACGATTATCCAGCCGCCCTTTTCTAGCTATGACGCAACAACTCCGTGTTTATGTTCCACCTCATCCTTTAATTCAGCACTGGTTGGGAGTTGCTCGTGATGTAGCTACACCATCTGTATTATTTCGTTCTGCTATTACTGAGTTGGGTCGGTGGCTCACTTATGAGGCTGCCAGGGAGTGGTTGCCGACGCAAGAAACAACGGTGCAAACGCCTCTGACGACCTGTGCAGCAACTTTTATTAATCCTCAGATACCTGTGGCTGTTGTGCCGATTTTACGGGCTGGTTTAGGCTTGTTAGAGGGAGCGCAGGGTGTACTGCCTTTGGCCTCAATTTACCATTTTGGCTTGGTGCGAAATGAAGAAACTCTAGAACCTAGTTGTTATTTAAATAAATTACCGGAAAAATTTGCTCCCGAAACGCGGGTGTTAATTACTGAGCCGATGTTGGCTACTGGAGGCTCTATAATGGCAGCAATGGCGGAATTGACCCAAAGGGGTGTTGATCCGGCGTTAATTCGGATTATATCTGTAGTGGTTGCTCCTCCAGCGTTACAAAAATTGGCTGCTGTCTATCCTGGCTTAATCGTTTACACCGCTACTATTGATGAAACGCTTGATGATCGGGGTTACATTGTACCAGGATTAGGGGATGCGGGCGATCGCATTTTTGGAACTTAAGCTAGGATGCCCCTAAGGCCGGAAAATAGCTAAAGTATTGTCAAAGTTGCTTATTTTCGAGAAGACGGTAAAAAATATGAGTCAGCAAGATGGTTTTGCTAGTGGTTTGTTACTGGGTTCATTGATTGGGGGTGTAGTTGGTGGTGTTTTAGGGGCGGTGATTACTTCGCGCTTAGATGCTAAGTTTGCAGATGAAGAGAATGAAGGTTTAACTGCTGGAGAAAATGATAGCTCAACAGGGACTAAAAAGCGGCAAATGAGAGCTTCTACTCATGAAAGTTTGGAAATAGAAGCAACCAGGCGATCGCTCGAAGATAAAATTGCCCAACTTAATGCCACAATTGATGATGTACGGAAGCAATTAGGGAATGTCAACAGCAACTCATCCCAGGAAGCTAATGAGCATTCTTAAGCCTTCCCTTAGTTATATTGATTGGCTACACAATGCGACGTGAGCTAAATTAAAATCAATCATGAATCTATGTTTGACATTTAATAGGAAAGTTACCCATCCATGAATTTACTAATTACAACTCTAGCCACCTTTGTCTCTCTTTACAGCTATTTGCTGATTATTCGAGTCTTGTTGACTTGGTTTCCCACAATTGACTGGTCTAGTCAACCATTTGCGGCTTTAAGCCAAATTAGTGATCCCTACCTCAATCTATTTCGTTCCATAATTCCCCCCTTGGGTGGTATGGATTTCTCTCCTATCCTGGCATTGTTGGCATTGAACATAGTTGGTGGTATTTTAGATAGTTTAGCGCGTGCCACCTTGGTGCAAGGGTTTTAACAGGCTATCAGCATTCAGCATTCAGCTAATTCTGGGTTTAAGACCCAAATTACGATTTTCAATGTAAGGACGTTCCCAGGAACGTCTCTACAAATCCTATCTTCTGACTCGTCCACTAAACCCAGCCGCTTTAAATTGTTTAAGTTGCAATGGTAAGGGCTGATTACTGGGGACAGTGATTCTAAATTCAAAATCACTAACTCCGGGAGGGACTTCTGCAATTAAACCCAGACGAGTCCGATTTTGTAAGGTTGAATCACCGTTAGCATCATATATGCGCCCAAAAATATCCGCATCATAAACAGTTTTACGGGTGCTATTTGCCGCTTTACCTGTAACGATGAAGCAACTAGCAGAATTTGAACCGCTACTACCGACTACTCCGCTGGCGAGTTCTGATGGACATTCGTGGTAAGAAATATCAGATAATTTAATCTGTGTTAATGCTAAGGCTGTGGGTGTCCATATCCAGGAAAGTAACCCCATTAGTCCAACTATAAAAATTAACTGCATTGAGCGTAACCGCATAAAATACACCTTTGATTGGAAATTTACGAATGTCACGAGTACAATTTTACCTCACGCAGAGGCGCAGAGTCGCTCCAGAGTAAGAATTTCCAATTATTGATTTTTGGTGTTGTATAGAATTATGTTTCATGCAATGTAGGGGCGGGGTCTCCCCGCCCTTGTTTGCTTTCCATACCTTATTTACCCATTACCCATTCCTGATTTTGGACAACAGTATGAAATTGCCAATTAGGATCAGTTTGGGGATAATCTAAACGGTAATGTCCACCTCGGCTTTCAGTTCTAAAAACAGCACTTTTGAGAATTAATTCTGCCACATCTAATAAGTTACGAGTTTCTGCCCAAAGTCTCAATTCCTTTTCAATTTGTGGTTGTTGAAAATTAACTGATTGTGTAGGCTGTAAACTCAGTAATAATTGGCTTAAAGGTAAATTAGTAAAGTCTTTTTGCCAAGATACAATTTGAGAAATGGCATTTTCTAAACTTGATTTTTCTCGACAAATACCTGCACTTTGCCAAACTACACGGGGTAAATTTTTACGAATTTTTGCTAATTGTCTTTGTTGATTTTCCCACTCGATTAGAGATGGGTTAATTTCCAAACTTTCAGTTTCAATAATATTCGTAGATTCCTGTTTTCCCAGTTGCAATTTTTCATAGTCAACATTAGCCATTTGCGCCCCAAAGACAATACATTCCAACAAGGAATTACTGGCTAGGCGATTAGCACCATGTACTCCCGTACTGGCAGTTTCCCCGATCGCATATAAACCGGGAATATTCGTGGCATTCATGACATCCGTACTCACACCACCCATCCAATAATGGGCTGCGGGAGACACAGGAATGGGTTGAGTAAAGACATCAATACCCCAATGTTGACAAACATTAATGATATTCGGGAACCGGTGGCGAATTTTGTCAGCGGGAATGGGGCGCATATCTAACCAGACATTCGCTGTAGCCATATCAGCAGCCGTTTTTTGTAAATGACTGAAAATCGCTCGACTGACTACATCACGGGGTGCTAGTTCCCCTGCTGGGTGGTAATCAAAGGCAAAACGTCGCCCGGTGTCATCCACTAAATGCGCCCCTTCTCCACGCACAGCTTCACTAATCAGGAAACGTCCTGGTTTGCTGAGGGCTGTGGGATGAAATTGGACAAATTCTAAATCACGGAGAATTGCACCTGCCCGCCAGGCGATCGCTACACCATCACCTGTACTCACTGCTGGGTTAGTGGTTTGGGCAAATACTTGACCACCGCCACCTGTAGCTAAAATCACCGCCCCGGCTCTAATCCAGGTAATTTTACCTTGATAAAATAGGCTAGTTCCCAAACATTGACCGGTTTGGGGTTCTATCCATAAACTCAAAGCCAAAGCTTGCTGAATGACTTGGATATTTTCACGACGCAGGACTTGATCTGTGAGGGTGGTGGTAACTTCTCTGCCTGTGGTATCGGCTGCATGAAGCACGCGGGGACGAGAATGGGCTGCTTCTAGGGTTAAAGCCAAGTTACTATCATGACGATCAAAAGCTACGCCCAAGTTAACGAGGGATTGAATACAACTGGGGGCTTGTTCGGCTAGGAATTTGACAGCGGCGATGTCGCATAAACCAGCGCCCGCTTTTAATGTGTCTTCAATATGCAGTTGAGGAGAATCTTCTGGGGCGACGGCTGCGGCTATGCCACCTTGCGCCCAATCACTAGCGGATAGGGAAACTGTTTCTTTAGTAATTAAGCCGACTCGTAAGGATGTGGGTAGACATAGGGCTGTATATAGTCCTGCTGCACCGGCACCGACTACTAAAACATCAAATTGGTTAGGAATATTTATATCAGGCAAGGGATAACTATGATTTTTGTGATTTGAATGATTTTTGTGATTTAGGTATTTGTTTGGCAAAACCAATATAATATCATGATGTTAATTATAAAAATCATAGTTTAATTTCATTTCCATTTTCAAACCTTTTATGGCTCTTGCGTCCCTTTTATGGAGAATTAATACTAAAGTGCCAGTTTAATAAACTACGTAATCTAAAATTACTAAAGTTACGAAATCCATATCCAAGTCTTTTGATTAATTTGAGTTTATTATTAATTCCTTCTACAGTA
>NZ_VIKX01000194.1 GCF_009711935.1 Dolichospermum sp. UHCC 0259
CTCCTATCCCTGTTACTTCCTAATTCCTTTTTAGTGGGGGAGTGTGAACAGTTACATAATTTAATGCTAAGTTAATAGTTATTATCCCTTTGTTCCACACTTACCTAATGTCCAGCGTTTATCCCCGCCGTCAACGGCAGCTTGAAAGTTTAGTCCAAAAGTTTGGTTTGTCAATCAATGCACCAATAAAGTGGCAATTATTGGACTTGGCACTAACTCATCCTACCGTCTCTGATACTGCTAATTATGAGCAGCTAGAATTTGTTGGCGATGCGGTGGTGCGTCTCGTGGCGGCTGTGGTATTGTGGGAACATTACGCTGATTGCTCAGTGGGTGATTTTGCGGCTATTCGTTCGGTGTTGGTGAGCGATCGCATTCTTGCTCAGGTTAGCAAAAAACAGTGAAATACTATCAACAACATCCTAACGCCTTTCCTCTTCAATATCTCCAAGACTTATGGGGAGAAATCCAAGCTTGTCCTTACTTTGCTATTAATAACCTCAACCGGGATTTTATAAATACTAAAGGCTTTTCTGTCGTATTCCAGCGTCAGGGTTTAGCCGAAGTTGTCCAAAAATTCCCCTATTTTAAGCCTTATTTAGATGTGGCACTTTTGCCAAATTGTAATGCTTTTTATCTGAATCCTTTACTCCTCAAAGCAGGTTCTCGCGTTGACCCCCATATTGACAGGTCTTTGCGTTCCTATTGTAAAACTGTTGAACCTCCTGCATTTGTAAGTGTGCTTTATGTGCGTGTCCCGGAGGATATGGAGGGAGGTGAATTGGTGCTAAAATCGCAAAAACGTCAAGTTGGACAAGTTAAACCCCAAACCAATTCTTTAATTTACTTCCAGGGTGATTTGACTCATTCTGTAAATGCAGTAACAACTGTAGGAAATCGTTTAAGTCTTGTGTGTGAACAGTATTGTTTGACTGAAGATGAACTTGAGGAAATACCACAGTTTACATTAGAGTCCAGGGCTAATCAAGGGAATGGGAAAAAACAAAGGAAGTAAACTATAATATTAGCAATTTATATATTTTGTAAATTATGAAAATCATTTCACTGCGACTCAAGAATAATTTTTTAGGTTGGGATTTTGATGAAGTTGACTTTTCATCAAATTTAACTCTTTTGGTGGGTGTTTCTGGTGCAGGTAAAACCCAAATTCTGCGTGCAATTCTGGATTTAAAACGTATTGCTAATGGAAAAGGTATAAATGGTTTAGAATGGAAAATCAAGTTTTCTAGTGTAAATGGTAATGAATTTATTTGGGAAGGTAGTTTTGATAATAGTGAAACAAAAGAATTTATTTTAGATTACCCTGATTATCCAGAGGGAAACAAAAAACAATTATTACTATATGAAAAGTTGACTTCAAAAAATGATGTTTTAGTTGAACGTAATCAAGAAAAAATAAAGTTTAAAACTCAAGAAATGCCTAAACTTTCTTCACATCAATCAATTATATATATATTGAAAGAGGACGGCATTATCAAAGAAGTTTATGATGCTTTAAATAAAATAGAATATCATGATCACACAAGAAATAGTTTAAATAATATTAGATTATTAAATCAACCTTTGCAATCGCTTGTAAGTAAATACACAACATTAGATACAATAGTAAATAGTGCTGAAAATATTAGGACTAAACTATATCTAAGTTATTTTCATAAGTTAGATATTTTCAATAAAATTAAATTAAGATTTATTGATGTTTTTCAAAAAATTGAAGATATCAAACTTGAACCTCTTGGAGCAGATGAATTGCCCACTTTAATTGCTAAAGATTCTCCTGCTTTTGTATTTATAAAAGAAAAATATGTACCAAAATGGATTAGAGAAGATATAATGTCTTCGGGTATGTTGCGAACACTTATTCATATTAGTGAAATTTACCTTTCAAATCCAGGAACTGTAATATTAATTGATGAATTTGAAAATAGTTTAGGAATCAATTGTATTGATATATTGACTGATGATTTAATTCACGAAAATAAGACCTTACAATTTATTGCTACAAGTCATCACCCTTATATTATCAATAATATTCCCTATGAATATTGGAAAATCGTTACTCGCAAAGGCGGACACATTAATATTCGTAATGCGTCAGATTATCATTTAGGTAAATCTAAACAAGAAGCATTTCTTCAATTAACCAAAATTCTCGAAAAACAATCGTAATATGAATTTCTATTTTGTATTTGAGGGGAAAACGGAAGCGATTGTTTATAAAAAGTGGTTATCTGTACTTCTTCCACATTTAACGGAAGTGGATAGTTTTGATGCTGTCAGTCAGAATAACTATTATTATGAAAGTGATATGGGTGTTCCTGATTGTTATCGAGTTGCTGCTAATGCTATCCAAGAAATTAACGAAGTTCCAAAATATGATTACTTGGTGCTATTCACAGACGCAGATAGGTTGACGGTTTTTGAGAAAAAAGCGGAAGCATTCGAGAAAATTAAACTCAATTTACAAAGTAAACCTTTTCAAACTTTACCAAAAAATTGCAAATTAGAGATTATTATCCAAAAAGTTTGTATTGAAACTTGGTTCTTAGGAAACAGAAACTTTTTTGTTAGAAACCCACAAAATAATGAACTCTTAAAGAAATACATTAAATATTTTGATGTCAGTCAAAATAATCCTGAAGACTTAGCTAGTGAGTTTGAACAAGACGAAGAAAACAAACAAGAGATTTTTGGATATAAAACAAAAGCCCTGTTTCATGAAGGTTATTTGAGAGAAATTTTCAAAGAACGTAATTTATCTTATAGTAAATCTAGACCAAAAGAGGTACAAGAAAGATTTTATCTTCAACAATTATTAGCCAGAATTAAAACAAACCCAGATCACTTGCAGAGTTTTCAAGAATTTATAGAATTTTGCTCAAAAATAGATGTCCAAGAAAATATATAAAATATATTCAACAACAAGATACCCGACTTCTTCAAGAAATCGGGTATCTATTTATTCTATTTATTTTTACCCTACAGAAATTATCTGTGGTTGAGTTGCTACCTTTTTCATGGCTGTGAAAACTTCTTGTCTAGCCCATTTATCTGCTGCCAAAATGTCATCTAAAGAGGGATTTTGTGTGTTATCATTTTGATGGCGATCGCACACAAATTCAATACACCGCGCAATATCCAAATAGTGAATTTTCTCATCTAAAAATAACGCCACAGCTTGTTCATTAGCCGCATTCAAAACCGCCGGCATAGAACCACCAGCCCTTCCCGCAGCATAAGCCAAACCCATGCAAGGATATTTTTGATGATCTGGTTCACGGAAAGTTAAATCACCAGATTTCACTAAATTTAATCTTTCCCAATTAGTGTAAACTCGCTCCGGCCAAGATAAAGCATAAAGCAAAGGTAAACGCATATCCGGCCAACCAAGTTGAGCCAAAACAGAAGTATCTTGTAATTCTATTAACGAGTGAATAATACTTTGAGGATGAATGACAATTTCGATGTTATCGTAATCTACACCAAACAAATAATGAGCCTCAATTACTTCCAAACCCTTATTCATCAAAGTTGCCGAATCTACCGTGATTTTTCGCCCCATTGACCAGTTAGGATGTTTAATAGCATCAGCAACCTTTACCTCTGGCAATTTTTCCACAGGCCAATCTCGAAAAGCACCACCAGAAGCAGTCAGTAATATCTTTCTTAAACCATCTTTAGGAACACCTTGCAAACATTGAAAAATAGCCGAATGTTCAGAATCGGCTGGTAATAGTTTCACTCCGTGTTTTTCCACCAAAGGTAGCACCACAGGAGCGCCCGCAATGATAGTTTCCTTGTTCGCTAAAGCAATATCTTTTCCCGCTTCAATCGCTGCAATAGTTGGTAATAAACCTGCACAACCAACAATACCAGTAACAACCGTCTGAGAATCGCCATAACGGGCAACTTCTATCACTCCCGCTTCCCCAGCCAGTAAAATGGGTTGAGGATTCAAGTCTTTGATAGCTTCTTTGAGTTCCGGTAACTTTTCAGCCGCAGAAATAGCCGCAATTTGGGGACGAAACTGGCGAATTTGCGCCGCGAATAGGTCCACATTCCGTCCAGCAGCCAATCCCACAATACGGAATTTATCTGGGTGTTCAGAGACAATATCTAAGGTTTGAGTACCAATCGAACCAGTAGAACCAAGCAGAGTAATAGCTTTCACAATTATTTAATAATTAACGGTAATTTTAAATATAAATTGCTTAGGCTACTAATTTCCCGATTTTTTGAGAACAGAATTGATATCACGATCTATAATCTGGCTACAAGAACCTGGACGCTTATAAACACAAGTTCCTTGCCAACATTCTTGCAAAGTATAATTTTTATATTCAGATGGTATGGACATATCACCAACAACGTAATTAAAACCTGCTTTTAGTGCTGCAAAATCTGCTATCTTCTCCACTGGAAATATAGGAACATTATGATGAAAATATGTATACCCTCCTGATAAAGCCCAATGAACACCCCAAAGACCAAGACCGCAAACAGTATTTTTTTTACTTAAGCTTTGTAAGGCTAGTAAATTATTAGCTGTAGCATATAAATGTGTATTTCTCAAATCAGTACCAAAAGTAGAAAAAGTCAAATCATTATAAATATTAAATCGGCTCATAAGAGCTATAGAAGTGGAAGTCCAAAGAGAAAGACAAATTAATGTTGCTATAACTATTTTTTGATGCGACTTCCACTTGCGCGATAAATTTAAAACTAATTCTGCCGTACCTAATCCTGCTAATATCATCAGCATTGATAATGCTGGATAAATGAACCGATATTCCTTATGAGCCAATAAACTATGAGACAAGATAATAATTAACGCTGACCATGCCAAAATAGGCAGACGACGTGAACCTATCAGAACAAGAATCATAATCGGCACAAATAGCCAAGACCAACTTTTTAACAAGAAAATTAAATATTCATACCAAGGAGAAACTCCATAAAGTTTACTTTTACCTTCTACAAGGTTCACCCAAATATTTAACCAAAAAGATTGAAAAGGATAAGCCCAAGTAAAGGCATCAACCGTTCCAAAGATAAGTACAGGAGCAAAAATTCCTCCTAGCATAGGCAACCACTTTTGCTGCCAATCTTTCCTACAAATGTAAATTAGAATAAAAGCAATGCAAGGTAAGAAATGTATTCGTAATGCCAAAGATATTCCCAGCAAACATCCTGATAAAAATAGCCGATTTCTCTGTGAAAATGAATTTTTATTCAACCCTAAATATATTCCTGGTAACAGAAAATGTGTAGCCACAACTTCAGTAAAAGCTTTAGGAGAAAAGTAAATAAGTTCAAACCAGATAGTAGAAATACCAGCACAAATCAAAGCTGTAATTGTTCCCCCTAATTTTTTTCCCCAGAGATATGCTACTAAAACATTACTCAAAGAAAGTAGAGACAAAAATATATTACTTCCTATTAAGTATCCAGTAGAACCTTCTCCCAGCCATGCTGTTAAACGCATAATACCTGCAAGAATAGCTGGTAATACCCAAGAACGAATCCCATCTCGAAATTCCCAGGTAACAATACCATTACCGAAAGCAAGTCGGTGTGCAGGTTCTAGAGTTTGGAAAATCTCATCTGCCCAAAAGATATTAGGAAATCTTAAAGCAACACAAACCCGCAATATTAATGCTAGAAGAATTAGGAGGCTTAATAATAGATTATTTAAGTTAAATTTGCGATTCATCTGTTATTCTAACTGAAAGAAATCATACTAATTTTATCAGATGTTGCACAGAATCATGAAATCCATAAATTCATCCAAATTTATCTGTGTTCATCTGCGTTTATCTGCGTTCCATAATTATTCAACTCCTATTCCATGCAGCTTCATCTTAATCTGGTAATATCTCCAGAATATTATAAACAGTCAACATTTACCCATTTGTTTCTGGTTGCACAAGTTCAAACTTTACTTTATTGTATAAATCTTGTAAATAAATTTCAAAATGTATGGTTTCCAGAGATATGTTTCCATCTTCTGCATCATACTCACACAAAGTCCATCTTTTTTTCCCAGTTTTGAAAAATTGTTCTACATGAATGCGGTTTTGATCAATTAATAGATATTCTTGAAAAGTGGGAATTGTTCTGTAAGCTGCAAATTTATCTTCTCTATCATAACTTTTAGTAGATTTGGATAAAACTTCAATAATTACCTGGGGATTTGTGATTGTATCTGTCCGATTATTGAAAAATTCCGGCTCATCTGCAATAATGATCACATCTGGATAAGTGTATATTAGTTTTTGAGGTATCCATAGACGCATATCACTGTTAAAAACCTCATATTTGTCTTGTTGTCTAAAGGCAAAATTCAGCGTAGCGCAAAAATTACCTGTAATTCGGTTATGATTTATAGATGCACCAGCTTTATGAATTATTTGTCCGTTAATGTATTCGCTTTTATACTCAGCAGTGGCTTCTAATTCCAGATATTCTTCTGGGGTGTAATATTGCTTTGCAATTAATTGCATATTTTTGATCAGAAAACGATGTTTGTTAGTTTAACATATCAGTAATAATTATTGATTAAGTTTTTGTCTATTAAGTTTCTAATACTTTTCATCTGTTGCATTAGAGATTTAACCAAAGTATGGTAAGTTTTAATACGTTAGTGATAGTAAACTTTTTACTGAAAATATCAATAATAGTACGGTATTTCCTGTTTTTCTTAAAATACAATTTACAAAAATAAAAATATCATAATTAATAATCATGAATAATTCACACGAAACATTATTGAAGTCAATCAAGGATAAGTTTGATTATATATTTAACTCTTGCCAACTACCAATTCCTAGATATTTGGCAATTGGTATTATCTTTGCTATAACAATCAGATTAGTTTGTGTTCCCAATAAATCAGTAGATTATAAATATTTTTTAGATCCTTGGTATGATTTTATCGCCTCTCATGGCGGATTTAGTGCCTTGAAATATGGTTTTGCTGATTATACACCTTCCTATCTTTACTGGCTTTTGATTGCTTCTACCCTGCTTTCTGGATTACCAAAAATTCTGGCAATCAAACTTTTTGCCATGACTGTTGACTTTATTTGTGCATTTTTTACTTATAAAATTGTCAAACTTAAATATCCTGTAGGAAGAATGGCAAATTGGTCTTTTTTAGCTGTCATACTAAGTCCAACAGTAATTTATAATAGTTCCCTTTGGGGACAATGTGATGTAATATATACCACCGGATTAATTGCTTGCGTTTACTTTTTATCTATTCACAAACAAATTCCTGCATTAATCAGTTTTGGTGTAGCCATTTCATTTAAATTACAAGCAATGTTTTTAGCACCTTTATTATTAATCTTGTTAGTTAAAAAAAGAATATCTTGGTTATATTTACCAATAATTCCCCTAGTGTATTTAGTGGCAATGCTGCCAGCTTGGATTGCTGGGAGACCAATTACAGAATTACTATTAGTCTATTTTGAACAATCTAATAAATATAAAGAACTAGCTAAAAATGTCCCTAATTTTTATCAATGGATTCCTAACGATTTTTATAATATTGTTGTGCCTATAGGGTTACTTTTAACTGTAACTGCCATACTTTTATTAGCATATCTTGTTTATAGAAGTAAATTAGAAATTACTCAAGATAGACTGATATACTTAGCGACAATATCAGTATTTTTTATGCCATATTTTTTGCCAAAAATGCACGAAAGATATTTTTACCCTACAGATATTTTGTCTATTATCTTTGCTTTTTACTTTCCTCAATATCGTTGGGTAGCAATATCGGTTCAATTGGCATCATTTGTTAGTTACTTGGGAACTCCTATATATATTCAATTGTTTTCTATTCCTTTAGGTTTTACCCTTTGGTTTATTGTGCAAAATTGTGATATGATTTACCAGAAATCAAAACCTGATTTTTCCTTAAACATCAATAAATAATCAATTTTAGTGTGGAAAAATTAATAACCAAAAATAATATTTCTGTCATTATTGGCATTAGTTCCTTAATTTTATTAGCAGCTAGTATTATTCGGCATGAGTTATTTAATTCATCTGGAGATTTAGCATTTTTCGATCAAACAGTTTACCTAATTAGTCAGGGAAAATTGCCAATTTCTTCTGTACTTGGTTTTCATGTTTTAGCTGATCATGCTGCTTGGATTTTGTATCCTATAGCTTTACTATATAAAATATATCCTAGTGTCTATTGGCTATTTGCGGTTCAATCTGCTGCCTTGTCTTTAGGTGCTTTTTCTACATATTTACTCGCATTACAAGCAGGGTTGAAAGACAATCAAGCAATAGGAATCGTAGCTGTTTACCTACTATATCCAGTCCTATATAACAGCAATTTGTGTGATTTTCATCCAGATACTATTGCTGTTCCTGCACTTTTGACAGCAGTTTTAACTGCAAGAAACAAAAAAGTATTTTGGTTTTGTATAAATGTTTTGATAGTATTGGGATGTAAGGCTGTACTTTCCTTGACAGTAGTAGCTATGGGCGTTTGGTTACTACTATTTGAAAAGCGACGTTTGTACGGTGTCATAGCTATTATTAGTGGTTTAGCATGGTTTATAATTGCTAACAAAATCATTATTCCTTTTTTCGGTAGTGAAGCAGCATTAGTCAGCCGACATTTTTATCGCTATAGCTATTTAGGAAATTCACTTTCGGAAACATTACAAATTATTCTATTTCAACCAAAAATTATTATTAGCAACGTTTTATCAGCTATAAATTTGGAATATTTGTCTTTTTTATTAGTACCTGTAATCTGGGGTTTAATACCCAAATACATGACACCATTAATAGGTGCAATTCCTTGTTTAGCAGTAAATATACTTGCTGATCATCCTTCACAAAAAAATGTTGTTTTACATTATTCTTTGCCAGCAATTCCATTCATAATGTTAGCATTAATTGCTAGTATGGCAGCAGATAAAGCATGGCTAAAACAAAAAAGAGTAATTTTTTTATGGTCTTTAATTTGGTTTTTGATTTTAGGTAAATGGGGTTTCTTTATTTCTAAATATCTTCATTCTGTAGATAATTGGCAAGCTACTAAAGAAGCAATATCTTTAGTAAAAACTCAAGATAGTGTGTTAACTACAGATGTAATTACTCCACATTTAACCCATAGACAACAGATTAGTTTTAAATATAAACTCAATGAGTTAAATAATTTTCATTATATATTACTTAATATCCGCAATCCTGGTTGGGCGGCAACGGCAGAAGATTATGATGATTTGGTTAAGGAATTACAAAAAAATTCTGATTTTAATTTGAAATATCAACGTGATAATGTATACCTCTTTGTAAATAGAAAAATTACTACACCGCTGACGGACTAGGTGATTTTCCAAAGTTAAATTTGGCTTATACTCCAAATGGCTTGATTGTTTGATTCTAAATGTAGGGTTAAAGCAGGAGATAAACATCTACACATCTAGTTTTTTTGTCATTTTGCAAAGGTTTATATCTTACCTGCGTTTAGTACAATAGCGATCGCCGCCACCGCTCTTTAATATTTTAGACTCTCTTGCCACCCATTTCGATAGTACATAAGTTCTATTTTGGCTAATTGACCACCATCTCAAAAATTCATCCCTAAGATTCTTTGATCCCCCTTTATCAGTTGTTACATACAGTCCTAAACTGTAGATGAGAGTGAAAGGCAGTTGGGAGAAATTTTGTGAAAAAAGTTTTAGCAATTATTCTGGGTGGGGGTGCGGGTACTCGGCTTTATCCGTTAACCAAACTCCGCGCCAAACCAGCAGTACCAGTGGCTGGGAAATATCGTCTAATAGACATACCTGTTAGCAACTGCATCAATTCCGAAATATTCAAAATCTACGTCCTGACTCAATTTAACTCAGCCTCTCTGAATCGTCACATCGCCCGTGCTTACAACTTCAGTGGGTTTAGCGATGGGTTTGTGGAAGTGTTAGCAGCACAACAAACCCCAGAAAACCCCAACTGGTTCCAAGGTACGGCTGATGCTGTGCGTCAGTACATCTGGATGTTACAAGATTGGGATGTAGAAGAATTTCTGATTCTTTCCGGTGATCACCTCTACCGGATGGATTACCGTCAGTTTGTCCAGCGTCACAGAGATACCAATGCTGATATTACACTTTCTGTAATTCCTATGGATGATCGTCGCGCCTCAGACTTTGGCTTGATGAAAATTAATGATTCAGGTAGGGTAATTGACTTTAGCGAAAAACCCAAAGGTGAAGCTTTAGCGCAAATGCGTGTTGATACCACTGTATTAGGATTGACAAAAGAACAAGCTGCATTACAGCCATATATTGCCTCGATGGGCATTTATGTCTTTAAAAAAGATGTTTTGATTAAGTTGTTGAAACAATCTTTAGAACAAACCGATTTTGGTAAAGAGATTATTCCCGAAGCTGCTAAAGATCACAACGTTCAAGCCTTCTTATTTGATGACTACTGGGAAGATATTGGGACAATTGAATCTTTTTATGAGGCTAATTTAGCCCTGACTAAGCAACCCCTACCTCCCTTTAGTTTCTATGATGAAGCAGCGCCAATTTATACTCGCGCTCGGTACTTACCTCCCTCTAAACTGTTGAATTGCCAAATCACAGAATCTATGATTGGTGAAGGTTGTATTTTGAAAGATTGTCGGATTCAACATTCAGTTTTGGGAGTGCGATCGCGCATAGAATCAGGATCTATAATTGAAGAAACCCTGATCATGGGTGCTGACTATTACCAACCATCTGTAGAAAGACAATGCAGTTTAGAACAAGATGATGTTCCTGTCGGTATTGGTACAGACACCATTATTCGCCGTGCCATTATTGATAAAAATGCCCGCATCGGTAACAATGTGAAAATTATCAACAAAGACAACATCCAAGAAGCAGAAAGAGAAAAGCAAGGCTTTTACATCCGTAGTGGTATTGTTGTTGTTCTCAAAAATGCGGTGATTCCTGATGGTACAATCATTTAGTTAGTCAGTTGTTCGTTGTCAGTTGTTCGTTGTTTTGCCACTGACCACTGACCACTGACCACTGACCACTGACTACTGACCACTGACCACTGACCACTGACTAATGACTAATGACTAAATTAATTTTGCTAATTGGTCTGCCTGGTAGCGGTAAATCAACCTTAGCAAAACAATTATTGACAGAATGCCCTCAGATGCAGCTAATTTCCACAGATGCTATCCGGGGGCAGCTTTTTGGCTCAGAAGCAATTCAAGGACCCTGTCCGCTAATTTGGCGGGAACTGGAACGACAATTACAACAAGCCATAACCGCAAATCAAGAAGTGATTTTTGATGCTACCAACGCCCAAAGGAAAAATCGTCGGGAAGTAATTACTCTCGCCCGTGATTGTGGCTTTAGTTATATTATGGGGGTTTGGGTAAAAACTCCCGTTTGGCTATGTTTGTCCCGAAATCAAAAACGGATTCGCCAAGTTCCCCAAGATATAATTCTCCGAATGCACCGTCAACTTCAAGATGCTCCCCCTAGCATAGAAGAAGGAATAGATGAGCTTATGTTTTTTTAATCATGGCAGGAGTACGGGAATTGCGATCGCCCATTCAGCAAGAACCACACTTGATCATGGCAATGGTTTGTTAGTTTAATATCAGAATCTTTTTGCCTATAAATCTCATATCTTAGATATCTTAGAAAAACATAATGTAAATTTCTACAGGAGGCTAGTAGATGGCTGCGACCGACTTTAAAGACTATTATGCAATGTTAGGAATTAGTAAAACCGCCACTTCAGAAGAAATTAAACAAGCTTTTCGCAAATTAGCCCGTAAATTTCATCCTGATGTTAACCCCAATAACAAACAGGCTGAAGCCAAATTTAAAGAAGTTAATGAAGCCTACGAAGTATTATCTGACCCAGATAAACGCAAAAAATACGATCAATTTGGTCAATATTGGAAACAAGCCGGTCAAGGTTTTCCCGGTGGTAGTCCTGGTGCGGATATGGGAGGAGTTGATTTTGGTCAATACGGCAGTTTTAATGACTTCTTAAACGAATTATTTGGTGGTGCAGGTCCCCGCAGCGGGCGACAAAGTTACTCCTACCGAAATTCTACAGGTAAACCAGGTGGCGGTTTTAACGATTTTGGTTTTCCAGATAGCGGTACAGGCGGCACACAAGATACAGAAGCAGTAATTATTTTAACTTTTGCCGAAGCATTTTCCGGTGTTCAAAAACGGTTCAGTTTAGGCAACGAAACCATTGATGTGCGTATTCCTGGTGGTGCTAAAACTGGGACTCGTTTACGGGTGAAAGGAAAAGGCCAAATTAACCCCATGAGTCAACAACGGGGAGATTTATACTTAAAGGTAGAATTACAACCCCATACTTTTTTCCAAATAGAAGGGGACAATCTAGTTTGTGAAGTCTTAATTACCCCTGATGAAGCCACATTAGGTGCAGCGATAGATGTACCCACACCCGATGGCAATGTCAGTGTTAAGCTACCAGCGGGAGTTCGTTCAGGTCAATCTCTGCGGTTACGAGGTAAAGGTTGGCCTATAGCTAAAGGTGGACGTGGTGATCAATTTGTTAAAGTAGCGATCGCTCCTCCCAAAGACCTCACCCCCCAAGAACGAGAATATTATGAAAAAATTCGGGCTATCCGCACCTACAACCCCCGCAGTCATTTGGCACAAGTTAAATTGTAAGAACTATTGAGAGTATTTCCCTAAAAAACGATCCAGAACTGTTATTTTGCAACCCTTACGAAAAACTCTCCCCAATGTTTCACATCCCACGCTGTAGTATTTTGCTACAGCCTAACATTAAATTATATATATTGAAACACTCGTAATTAAAAAAAATATTTACTTATCTAAAGCTTGCCTTTAAAGTTACATTTCCTATACAATAAAAAGTGTGGGGTCAAGTTCTTGTAGATATATATACAAAATAGTTAGTATTTTGCCTGAATATTACAGCGATTTCCAATCATATAAGGTACATCCTAGCCCCCTCATCGCTTGCGGGGAGGGGGTTGGGGGTGGGGTTCTTGTTCCAGGTTTGATGACAATTCGCTGTAATTCAGTCAAAATCTAAGAACATATTGTACATCCATATACATTGGGCATAGACTTTGCCACTGCATAACATCTTGTGAGGAGTGATATTTTGAAGATGAAAAAGCATTCTCTTGGACTAATTAATCATTACAAACGCCTTTGCTATTTGGGTTTACTGCTAACCTTGCCAAGTTTACTGATTACTACTACCGTATCAGTAAATTCCGCAAATGCAGCAGATGACATAATCAAAGAAAATCAGCCCAGTGAATTAATCACAGATAAAGTAGTCACAGCCGCACAATTAGAACCAAAGGTTGAATCTATTTCTGAGCAACAACAACCACAACTAATTGCACAAACAGCGGACAGCAATCCGGATGATATTAATAAAATCCGCCAAGAGCTACTAGTTGAACCCCTCATCAAAGTCAAAATAGCACAACCTAAGCCAACCTACCCACCTGGACTCAGTTTTGCTGCTCCCAGTGCCTTCGGCGCTAACATGGGTGACGTGTTTGTGGGAGCATCAGCAGCAACCGCTGGTAATAGAGGTAACTCTATAAATGACATAGACGCGAGTACCAGCATTGGTTTTGGTTTAGGTAATTCCCAAAAACTAGTTGGTCTAGAATTATCCTTCAACAACGGTAGTGTCAAAAACTTTGGTGCTAGTGGCACCTTTGACTTAAAAGCTCACCGCATTGTCTACGCTAAAGGAACCAATCAAGTTGGTGTAGCTGCTGGCTGGAAAGCCTTTGCCCAGTATCAGACTGAAGCCAGTAGTGAAGAAATCAGGCCTTCCAGCGTCTATGGTGTGGTGACAACTTACTCTCTTTTAAGGCCTAATGATGCTGTGAATAAAATGCCCGTCTCATTCTCTCTGGGGGTTGGAGGTGGTGACTTTAGGCAAGGTAACGCCAGTACTGGTGTATTTGCTGGAGCAGGTGTGCAAGTTCATCCCCAAATCGGTGTGGGCTTTGGCTGGAGTGGGGTTGGCTTAAACCTTGGTGCTTCCTTCGTGCCTATGCCTACGTTACCCTTAACAATTACAGTCCAAGGTGCGGATCTCACAGATAACAGTGTAGGCGGCACAACATTTGCGCTAAGTATAGGTTATGGTTTCAATTTCTTGCCTAAATAGGGCTTGCTGATAGAGTAGCGTGGCGATAAACCTGAAACCCTTGTATATAAAAATTTCAAGGGATATTAGAGCCAAAAAATATCCAGGTAATCAGTGACTATAGCATCAATTGTCAAACAGTTCCATATTTTAGATAATCATCATGTTGAAAACCAGAAATCTCATTTTTGCCCTCAGCTTGAGTCCTCTGCTGTTATTTGCTTGGCAGTTACCAAACAAAGCCCAGAGTTTCAGTCCCAGTAAAGGTACAGCCGGTGTTGATGCTGGCGCTGCTACTAGTGCTTCACAAACTAGTGGTTTTTCCGTGCCAACCACAACGACAACAACACCGACAACAACAACGATAGGAGGAACTTCTATCACCATTCCCATCATACCTGGTGTTTCAACCGCCATTACAACTGGTGTTTCCACAGAAGGTACTCTGTGGGCGGTTAGTACCACTGGTGGCACAACTACAGGAGGAGGTGACACAACTACGGCATCATCTACAGTTACCGTTTCAGCAGCAACCGTAGAACCAACTTCACCTGGTATAACTGTAACAACCGGTGCAACAGCAAACACTATTGTGATCTCTCTTTCTCCACAAGCTCAGGTTACCGTGAATCAGTTGGCTGCTGCTATTGTTCAGGCTCTTAGTCCAACAGGCGGTACAACAGGTGGTACAACAGGTGGTACAACAGGCGGTACAACAGGTGGTACAACAGGCGGGGATGGTACAACAGGTGGTACAACAGGTGGTACAACAGGTGGGGATGGTACAACAGGCGGTACAACAGGTGGTACAACAGGTGGTACAACAGGCGGGGATGGTACAACAGGTGGTACAACAGGCGGGGATGGTACAACAGGTGGTACAACAGGCGGGGATGGTACAACAGGTGGTACAACAGGCGGGGATGGTACAACAGGTGGTACAACAGGCGGGGATGGTGGTACAGAATCCGTTGCTTCACTAGTCACAGGCGGGGCTGGGTCACAACAGGCTGCGGTAGCTCTGACAACTAGTCTCACTGCTGCGGGTATTTCCCTACAATTAGCAACAGCACTAGTCACAGCCATGACTGGTTTGTTTGGTTCTACTGGTGGTGCTTCCTTACCAAATCAGCCCCTAGCCCAAGCAACATCAGGACAGCTAATAGCAGGAACTAAAGCTCTCAAACCCGTTTATGTCATTGCTCAAAGCGGTGCTGGGCTAAGTGTAAATATCAATCAGCTGAACGATGCTATTGTTGCCTACAACGGAATTATTCTCTCAAGCGATGCAGAAACTCTCAAGAAACTTTATAAGGATACCGACTTCGTTGGTATTGGTAAAATACTCAGAGAATTAAAAGCTGCGATCAACTAGCAACTTTTGAAGAAGGAGTCAGGAGTCAGTAGCCAGGAGTCAGAATCAATCAGTCGAGGATTCAAACCTGCGACTGATTAAAGACCACCAAATCTACGATTTGGTGGGGTCTTAAACCCGGTTATTTATCCGCCTATTTGCCAGCCTAATGATATTTTTCTAGAAGTGTCTCTACGCTGGCATTATGATCTAAAAAGGAAAATAAATGTCTGTAGAGCAGTTTGCCATCTTTATCTAATACAAACTGTGCTGGTAAAGGCGCTCCCAATGCTTGTCCAGTTTTATAAATACGAAATGTATGGCAACTGGAATCACTTAATAATGGCATTTTTAAGCCCAAGTCTTGAACTATTATTTGACTTTGCTTTTTGTCGGTGCTGGTAATTAATAAAATTTCAATTCCTTGGGTTTTAAACTGTTCATAGTTATCATTTAAAGCTTGAATATGGGGATAACAAAATGGACAATATTGCTTTTCAGTAAATATTCTGGTAAAGGCAATTATTACAGGTTGTTTACCGCGAAAATCAGATAGTTTAACTACAGCATTATTAGTAATATCTGATAGTTTAAAATCTGGTGTGCCTACACCCAATCTAAAATTATCTAACGCCGGTATAGGTAGAAAATTATGGAAAAATCTCTCATTAAATAAGCCAGTAAAATCAGTTGAAGTCAGCATAAAAAATTCAAATTTAAGAGTTTAATTACCACATTCTCTAAATATCAGCAAAGTAAATTTTAGACTTGATGGGATCAGGATTCATGGTTTTGTCCCCAGGTTGCCAATTAACAGGACAAACTTCATCAATGTGGGACTGAACGTGCTGAATTGCTTGTAATGTTCGCAGGGTTTCATCCACATTCCGACCAAAGGCTAGATTATTAATAGTGGAGTGTTGGAGGATGCCATCTTTATCTACGATAAATAACCCGCGTAAAGCAATACCAGCATTTGGGTCAAGAACGTTGTAAGCGGCACTAATTTCTTTTCTGATGTCGGAAACTAGGGGATAATTTATATCACCGACTCCACCCGATTTACGATCTGTTTGAATCCAAGCGAGGTGGGAAAATTCACTATCAACGGAAATACCCAAGATTTCTGTATTTAGTTGGCTAAATTCTGGGTAGCGATCGCTGTATGCTGTCACTTCAGTTGGACAAACAAAGGTAAAATCTAAGGGATAGAACAACAGCACAACATATCTACCACGATAATCGGACAATTTAATTGACTTAAACTCCTGATCTACTACACTTGTTGCTGTAAAATCGGGAGCTTGTTGACCAATACGGAGACATCCCTCTGTTCCATAGGTAAGTGTCATTAATGTAATTCTCCTTTAATTAATTTAAATTAATATCATAAGAATACCCGGTAAGTGGGAAACGAGCGTGGCTTTAGCCCTGAGAGGGAAACGACACGGGCGGTTTTAACCGCTTTGAATCTTTTTTCATTACCGCCTTGGAGTTAGCAAATTCGAGGTACTTTTGTGATGTACTTTCAACGGGACAATTACCGATTCAAATTCTCTAACTCTGTACGCATAATGTTTTGCTCACTCAGAGCCTCCCATTTCTGGGGTAATGTTAGCTTCGACCAGTTATAAAAGCTTTTTAGACTTGCAACACTGTTTCAGTGACCTTAAAACTGTTTAATTGCAAGTGACAGAGCAGGGAACTAGCTACGCATTCCGGGGTGTCGTGACTTAAATAACGGCTACCATGAGACTAAGCTCAAGGTGGTCTGGTCAGCACAGCTTGCCTGATTACTCTTGCAAGCTCAGTCCCTTTAGGGCTGGGTTACTGACATCCGTTAGATTCAACTCACACCCTGAGAGTCTTTCAAAACCCATGTTTTCGGACTATTAGGGACTTTTTAACTCAATATCATCAACAACAAATTATATCACGAATCAGGGATATGCGCTCCCCTATCTACATGGAAGCGCATCTAAAGACTGACTTCTATTTTCAGCTAGTTATTAGCATACTTACCAATCACTTGAGCTAAATCTGGTACTGCTTCTTGTACGTGTTTTTCAGCGGAATTACGGAGTTTTTCGTAAGTTCCTCGCACAATTTGGCGTTTTGTATTTTTAACCCTCTCATCAGTTACACCTAAGAGCGCATTAGCTGTTCGCTTACTATTGGCTGTGAGGTATTTCACTGGTTCACCCTGTTCCACTCCTTCACTCCAGATGGGGTCAATTGCAGTTAAGCAAACTGGTAGCAGAGACTCAATGACATTGGGAATATAACCCGGTTGAATTCCCTTCAGTGCAGCAAAGGCGGCTTTTAGTGTCATACCACTTATGCCTGACTTAGATGCTAGTTGCGCGTCTATCATAGTGCAGCAGTCTTGAACAATTAAGTCTTTCTGACCAGAATTTATGATTTTTTCACTTAGTCCCATTTTCATACTCCTACGTATCAAATTGCTTGATTTATTATCTTATAAGTAGTTGGATAAAATTAAATTCATTCATGGAGTCCAGAAACAGGGAAGAGTATAGGATTCGGAGATTTTTGACGGTGATGCACTCCATCGTTTCCAGGATGCGTCAACGGAGATTGTTATGGTTATAGACATCGCTGAATCTTAGTCTGTTGCTAGAATTATGCTCCCTATTGAGATCACGTGAACATAAAAACTGAAGATATCATTAATTCCCCTGTTGAACTTATCCCCTGGGGAAGTTATTATGTATGGGAATAAGATGCGTCTTGGCAAGGGCAAAATAGTCTAAAAAATAAAAAATAATTCAGAAGACACAAATTTCAGGAGTTAATCAATTTTACCTTGAGTATCGTTATTCCCCTTCCCTAAGTAGATGATCCTGTGGGATATTAACTTCACGATTGGGATAACCCCTGAATTCTTTGTTGATAAAATTTCTATTCAACTTTCACCGATCAGAATCAACCATAACAGTATGTCTTACGTATCTCTCTTAAAAAACATACCAGAAATATTCAGCCAACCAACGGGAATAGCTGCCATAGCCTCCCTGGGTATACATGGTGCTATTGCCTTGATTGTACCATTAATGCCAGTTAACTCTAATCAATCTTCTCAAACTGACTCACCCAAAGCAGTGGGATTGATGGAATTGAGCGCTGCTGATCAAAGCCGATTACCACAACCCCCAGTTACATCCCAGGTAGCTTTACAGCAACCCCAATTACCTCTACAGCAACAACTACCAGGTGTTAATTCGAGCAGTCCATTAACTAGCTATCCTGGTTTACAACCGGAATTATCTAGTCAGTCGGTGTTACCAGTTATTCCGAGTTCGTCAACCAACTTGAACCTTTCTTATCTACCCAGTAAGCAATCTATTGAAAGATTGACTCGCAATGACTTACAAATGGCAATGTCTAGATTGCCAGCCAGAAGTACATATAATCCCCCAACTTCTTCCATCTCTCCTTTTGTCAATAATTTAGATCAGCAAATACGAGAAACTGCACCTCTAGATATTAATAAGTTGCCAGAACTGCGACAAAGTAATGAAATACCAGGAGAACCACTAAATAATCCATCTGCTGAAGCTATTGATATTGGCAGTACAACAACAGCGGGTATTTTAACGCCACAAACAGTGGAATCAGGAAATAATGCTATTAAAGTCCCTGAAAATGGAGAAAAATTAGCTTTAACAGATAATGCTCAGGGAAAATCACCAGAAATCATCACTAATGAGTCTGAATCAAAAGGCAAAAGAACGGAGCAATTACTGGCTAAACTGAATTCTTACAATACTCTTAGACAAAATATTCGCCAAGAATACCCCAATATAAAAGAGAAAGGGGTAATTCGGGAAACCATCTCTACAGATACACCTGAGATGGAAGGAACAGTTGTGGGTAGATTAGTTGTAGATTCAGATGGCAAGGTCTTAGATATTAAGTTCCAAGCAGGAACAGAATCGCCAAAGCTACAATCTAAGGTTAGAGAATTTTTCAGCGCCAATCCACCTCAAGCTGATAAGCAGTTAATTAGTTCTTATCCTTTCCAACTGAAGTTCCAAAATAATCCCACTGCTACAGGTGTGAGTTCTAAGATTCAACCTTCCCCTACTTCAAATACAGAAAAGGTATTTGAACCTCAAACAAAACCTTCAGTAACTCCAAATTCTCAAAAATTACCTGAACCTCAAATAACACCTTCAGTAACTCCAAATTCTCAAAAATTACCTGAACCTCAAGTACAACCTTCAGTAACTCCCAACTCTAAAAAATCACCGGAAATTGAGAATACTAAAAGTCGTCCTGAAACTCCATCAGTAAATACTCTTAGTCCTATCACTTCAGCAACACCCAGTAGTGATGCTGCCGCTGTATCTACCGAATCTAGTAAAAAACTGATCCAAACCTTACGCCAAATCAAGGAAGAAAGAAAAAATCCTTAGCACCATGATTAAAGATTTGGTGCGTTGTGTCTCTGCTTTAAGCTTTAGACACCCTACGTACTTTTTTTGAACTGGATTCCTATAGATTTGTAAGGGTTTGCCATAGTTAAACCTAGTTAAACCCTTACATAAAAAGACCGCAGAAATATTATACATGGATTGGATTACTCTCCTGCGATCGCTACAATCTGACTTTCTGAACAGGTTAACATCTGGTTGTCTACTTCATTGTCAAATCGAAGGTCAACATAGTGAATTAACCATTATTTCTGGTGAGAGATTAAAAGCATTACGGGAATTTTGCTGGTTAATGGCGGAAAAATATAAACGCACTTCTCCAGTCCGTGACGTTTTTATTAATAATCTTAAAGGTAAATTAGGCGAAGAAGTTGTTAAGGAAAGATTAGCTAATTTTATTACGGAAGTAGATTATGAAAAACGCTTTGGTGGTGACGGTAAAAGTGATTTTACACTCACTGCTAATTCTGCCATTGGCGTTGAAGTCAAATCTCGTCACGGTAGTATTGATAGAGTCAGATGGTCAGTTAGTGCTGAAGAAGTGGAAAAAAATGCAGTCATTGTCTGTATTTTGATTCAAGAAGAAGTCAATGAAGCACAATCTGCATATCATCTTTTTTTAGCTGGATTTCTACCCACGCAAATGATTAAATTGAAAACTGGGAAAATTTCCTTTGGGATTAATCAATTATTGTATGGTGGGGGTTTATTTTCCTATTTAGAACAATTTTCCACTTCAGCAAATTCTTATCCATCTAATTTATCTCAAAATCAAATAATTAAACCCCAATCTCCACCTGTGGATTTAACTATTTTTTATTTAAATCTTGGTGATGAATATTTCCAAAAAGGGGAGTATGCAGCAGCAATTAATAGTTACAATCAAGCCTTACAGTTTAATAATAATGATGCTGATATTTATTATCAACTAGGTTTAGTTAATTATCAATTAGGCGATTATCACACAGCAATTACTAATTATAGTCAGGCAATCAATATTAATATTAATCATCCTCAAGCTTATTATCAAATAGGTTTGACACATTATCAAATAGGGAATTATCAAATAGCTATAGAGGCTTATACCCAAGCGATTAGAATTAATCCCCATATTGCAATTAATTATAAAAATCGTGGTGATGTTCGCTCTCATATTGGTGATACTCAAGGAGCAATTGAAGATTATAATCAAGCAATTAAGCTAAATCCTGATTATTTTACCACACAAAAAGATAGACAAATATCTCGTTACCTATTAGATGATCAACAGAAATCACAGCAAGTAATTAATATTGATTTTGATGATGCTATTGGCTACAAAAATCGTGGATATGATAGGGTTGAATTAGGAGATTATGAAGGAGCAATTGCTGACTATACCCAAGCCATTCAAATTAATCCTGATGATATTGATGCTTACTATTGTCGGGGTAATGCTAATTTTGATTTCGGAAAATATGCAGCAGCAATCACCGATTATACCCAAGTAGTGAAAATGAATTCTCACTATATTAATGCTTATTATAACCGAGGAAACGCCCTATTAGAAATTGCCGACAAACAAGGAGCGGTGGCAGATTTCCATAAAGCCGCAGATTTATATTGGCAAGAGGGAAAATTAGCAGAATATCAAGATATAAAAGCGAGAATAATAGAATTAGAAATAGAAGCATCTTTAGATATTTTAAATTTCTAATAAATAAGATTAGTAGATGCGGCAAAACAGTTAGGTTCACAAATATTGATACTTGTAGTTGCAGCACAAAACGAATTTGCTAAAAAGCTATTTGAAGATCATGGATTTAATGTGGCAACTTACGAGACGATGATGGATTTAAATGCAGGATGAAAAAGGTTAGAGATTTTATGAATAAAACTAGACATGATCCGAAAAGCCGCTTATTATGAATAATACTCACTTAAAATAATGTAGCTCAGTTTTTACATGGTTGCCTCCAGCGAGTTCCAGTCCTATCTGCAAGAAATATGTCACCGCTATGAACAGTGGTGGACTAAAGATGCGTTGACTGAAACAATCGCCGCTCAACAAGCAACTTTCTCATTTGAGCAAATTGTGCAAACTAAAGAGCCAACAGACGCACCGGAGAAAAAGGCGCAAATAATCTCACTGCCGATATTCAAAGGAATTGAGGACTACATCGAATCCGAGCATATTTTATTAGTCGGTTCGCCGGGTGTAGGCAAATCAACCGCACTTTTACGCTGTTTGGTTAGTTTTGCAAAAGCCGAGCTTGAGAAACCAGAGCCTCGAATTCCTGTACTGATTCCATTGAAAAGGTACAAAGTCCCTGTTTCTGGATCTGAAGATTCTTCAGGGATGTTGACTCTGATTAGAGATGCCCTAGAGCCAGAACTAATACTGGAAATTACAGAAATAAAAGTAGTTTTTCACTCTCCCCCCACTTTCGAGAGTTTATAGGGTAGGTAGAAGTAGG
>NZ_VIKX01000195.1 GCF_009711935.1 Dolichospermum sp. UHCC 0259
GTAAAGGATTCACAGAATTAACACACTAGTTTCAGCCATTTTATAAAACGCAATACCCCTCATTTTTATTTTGTTCACCTACTTAGTGTTAGAATATGGGAATATTCTCAACTATTGTAATTTCACCATGAAAAAACTAATTCCTACAATTTCTATAATTCTTAGCTGTATATCTCTGATAAGTTGCGGTATCACACCACAGGATAGAGTTCCAGAAGATTCGAGTGATACTGTAACACAAAGTCAAAGGGAAAGTTCTTCAGTAGCAGGAGAGGACAAAGAGGATAAACAAGAATCTTCTCCAGTATCAGAAACTCAGGAAAATGAAACCAATCAGGAAGATGAGGAAAAACTGGTTCGTAAAAACCTAGACAATAATAAAAATACTAATAAACAACCAAAGGTGGGAACAGTGACAAAATTAGTCAACGGTGATTTAATGTGTTACGTCACTTTAGTAGATAAGAAAGGAATTGAACACAATGTTGGTGCGACTTTTGAAATTTGTGCTGAGGAAGAAAAATTTTTAAATAAAAAAGTTCGTGCTGTTTATCAAATAGAATCAGTTAGTGATTGTGAAAGTGCAGAACCTTGTGGTAAAACTCGCAAGGAATCTATTATTACCAAAATGGAGATTATCAAAGATAAATCATCCACAAACAGCAACAATCAAAAATCAGGATCAGTAATTGTAGGAAATAATGTCGTTAGTGGAGAATTAACTAATAATAGTCCAAAAAATACCCAAACTATTAGCAATGGTAAATGGACTATAACCACAGGAAACCATGATTCTTGGAATGGAGTCAATAACACAGGAAATATTAGTTATAAAGGATGTGATACTAATGGTAAATGTCTTCAGTTAACAGGTGGTAAAGTTTCCTGTCGAGATGGTAAATGTATTACAGGTTGGCAAAATGGAGATTATTTTTACATATTAGAACAACCTATAACCGAAGATGGCAATTCTACCTCTACTTTAATAGTGAGAAAAGATAATACTGAAATTTTAAACTCTCCGGGATTGAAAGTTGTCTCTGGTAATTAAGAAACAAAAATTTTAATAACTTGCGATTCTAAAGGGGGGTTTGTTTGGGTATTTTGTGGAATTTCTAGACAAATCTGGGCAATCACGGGGGGTTTGCCCCTACTCTGGTGTAAAATTTTGATCGAGAAAGTTAAGAGCATGATTGCGGAGTTCAAAATATTCTTTGGAGTTCCGCATGGCCATTCTATCTCTAGGATGTTCAAAAGGAACTTTTAAAATTTCTCCTATCTTTGCTGATGGTCCATTAGTCATCAAAATAATTCTGTCAGACATATAAATTGCTTCGTCAACATCATGGGTAATCATCATCACTGCTTGACGATGATTTTCCCAAATATCTAATACTTGACGTTGCAATTTACCACGAGTTAAGGCATCTAAAGCCCCAAAAGGTTCATCCATTAATAACATTTTGGGACGAATTGCTAAAGCCCTAGCAATACCCACTCTTTGTTTCATTCCTCCAGAAATTTCATCAGGATATTTATCTGCTGCTGGGGTCAAGTTTACCATTGCTAAATGTTCATTGACAATGCTAATTTTTTCAGCCCGATTAGCATTTTTGAGAACTTTATCTACTGCTAAACGGATATTTTCACGGACAGTCAAGCAAGGTAATAATGAATAATTTTGAAATACCATCATTCTATCTGCTCCTGGTTTCCGAATCTCTTTTCCATCTAAGCGAACTGAGCCAGATGTAGCTTTTTCAAAACCACCAATTATTTTTAATAATGTGGATTTACCACAACCAGAATGACCAATTACAGAAATATATTCATCTTCATCAATGGTCAAATTAACGTTATCTAAAACTGTGCATTGTCCTTTATCCTGAGTTGGATAGAATTTAACTAAATTTTCGATTTCTAAAAATCCGTTACGTGGCATAGTTGCCGTAGTAGTATAATATGGTGGTTATTACGGAATTTGCTTCATAAAAAAGGAGTAAAAAATTACCTTTGGCTCAAAAAAAATGATTTTGGATAGAAAAATTGCTCAAATGTATTCTCAATAAGGATCAATAAATATAAGACTGGTTTGGTAGAGAATTTTAATAATATAATTATATGCTGATAATCTAAATACATAATTGTAACTTATACTTATCTAAAAATAAAGTTAAAAACGCCATGAAAATTTCAGAACATTAATTTGATTAACGACATTTTCTACCTGATGATATTTAAATTCTTTACTTATTTTGGTTAATTCCTTTCTAGCATCAGCAGCGCAAGCTTAATAGTAATAATTCCTATTTAGCCTCAACAAATTCTCTTGGTGATTAGTTCTTATGTACTAATTACATCCGTTTCCTTGGGGTGTGACAGTTGTGGGTGCGGAATGTGGGATACAATGCAGCGAAAGTTCAATAATAAAGTCATCAGTAATTAGCTAGTAGCTTGACTCCTGATGATTGATAATAGATAACTAAAAGTGGATAAGGATTTAAGATCATGGGAAATTTAAGACGCGTACCAGTCGGAATTGTTGGCGCGTCAGGGTATGGCGGAGTGCAGCTAGTGCGACTGCTGATGGATCATCCTGAAGTGGAAATTGTTTATTTAGGTGGTGAAAGCAGTGCGGGTAAATCCTTTGCTGATCTGTATCCACATTTCGCTAATATAGTGAATTTGTCCATTGAGGCGGTAGAACCGGAAGTTATTGCTAGTCGCTGTGAAGTGGTATTTTTATCTTTACCCAATGGACTCGCTTGCGACATTGCCCCTCAACTTATAGAAAAAGGTTGTAAGGTACTGGATCTGAGTGCTGACTATCGCTTTGGTGATTTGAAAACTTATACAGATTGGTATGGTACAGAAAGAAGCGATCGCACTATAGCCGCGACAGCAGTTTATGGTTTACCAGAATTGTACCGCGATCGCATTGCCGAATCAAATCTGATTGGCTGTCCCGGTTGCTATCCTACAGCCAGTTTACTTGCACTTTCCCCACTTCTAAAACAAGGTTTAATAGTTCCTGAAACAGCCATTATTGATGCCAAATCTGGAACATCTGGGGGCGGTAGACAAGGTAAAATTAACCTGTTGTTAGCCGAAGCTGATAACTCCCTGGGTGCTTATAACGTCGGTAGACACCGCCACACCCCAGAAATTGAGCAAATATGTAGCGAATTGGCAGGACATAACGTAAAAATCCAATTTACACCCCATCTCATCCCGATGGTGCGGGGGATTTTAGCCACTGTGTACGCCAATATGCGTGATCCTGGTTTAGTCCGTGACGACCTAATTACCATTTACAGTGCCTTTTATCGCAATTCCCCCTGGGTGAAAATCTGCAATAGTGGCACTTATCCCCAAACAAAATGGGCGTGTGGCAGTAACAATTGTTATATAGGTATAGAAGTTGACCCCCGCACTGGTCGTGTTATCGTCATGTCAGCCATTGACAACCTGATTAAAGGTCAAGCCGGACAAGCGATTCAGTGTATGAACCTAATGCTAGGCTGGGATGAAACCTTGGGATTACCTAAAGTTGGGTTTTATCCTTAAAAGGGAACAGAGCAGGGGAGCAGGGGAGCAGAGGAGCAGAGGTAGAATATTTTTCTTCCCAGTCCCCAGTCCCCAGTCCCCAGTCTCTACTTTGGTCCTAAACCAACAGTACCAGCATAGATGGCGCGATCGCCTAATTCATCCTCAATTCTGAGTAAACGATTGTATTTTGCTACCCGTTCACTCCGACACAGAGAACCTGTTTTGATTTGACCGGCGCGAGTGGCTACAGCTAAATCAGCAATGGTTGTATCTTCAGTTTCACCGGAACGATGGCTAATAACTGAACGGAAACCGTTGCGAGTCGCTAAATCAATGGTTTCCAAAGTTTCAGTTAGAGAACCGATTTGATTCAATTTAATCAAAATCGAGTTAGCGGCTTTTTGTTCAATCCCTTTTTGTAAGCGGGTGGCATTAGTTACAAATAAATCGTCACCCACCAATTGTACTTTTGAACCAATTTTCTGAGTCAGTAATTGCCAACTTTGCCAATCTTCCTCATGTAAACCATCTTCAATGGAAACAATGGGATATTGGTCAACCAACTGACCTAAATAATCAATAAACTCAACAGGGCTATGAGGTTTACCATCATAAACATATTGCCCATTTTTGTAAAATTCACTTGCAGCCACATCTAAAGCCAAAGCTACTTCTTCACCAGGTTTATAACCCGCTTGTTTAATCGCTGCTACGAGCAATTCTAAAGCCACTTGGTTAGATTCTAGGTTAGGTGCAAAACCACCTTCATCACCTACACCAGTCAGCAAACCCTTATCATCTAACACTTTGCTAAGAGTCGCAAATACTTCCGCACCCCAACGCAACGCTTCTTTGAAAGAAGGAGCGCCGATAGGGACAATCATAAACTCTTGAAAATCAACATTATTAGATGCGTGCGCTCCACCATTGATCACATTCATTAAGGGAACTGGCAATAAATTCGCCAAAGGGCCACCCAAATAACGATAGAGAGGAATATCTAAAGCTACTGCACCCGCTTTAGCCGCTGCTAAGGAAATACCTAAAATTGCATTTGCGCCTAAGTTAGATTTGTTAGCTGAACCATCTGTAGCAATCATTGTCCGGTCTAACAATTCTTGGTTGAGGACATCCAAACCTAATAATTTGGGTGCTAATATCTCATTGGCGTTTTTTACCGCTGTGAGGACTCCTTTACCACCATAACGGCTTTTATCCCCATCCCGCAGTTCATGGGCTTCAAATGTGCCTGTAGAAGCCCCGCTAGGAACTTGTGCGAGTCCGACTGCACCACCAGCTAAATGTACTTCCGCTTCTAGTGTAGGTCTTCCCCGTGAGTCGAGGATTTCGCGGGAGACAATGGCTTCAATAGCGGTGTCTAGAAATTTAGTCATTCGTGGTTTGTCCTTGATTTTGATTATGTCGTCAGGGTTTAACCTTTACAGTTTACTAATAACCCAATCGTTAGTTTATGTGTTTCTGAGGCAAAATCGGCTGACATTAAAGAAGATTTCCAATCACGACGGGTGGTAATGATCCCTGAGTATGGAAGGAAACACGGAATTTGTCAGAATCAGGATATCCAGGATTAAAGGATGTACAGGATTATTTATTGATACTTTATTTTGTCAGAATCAGGATTTTTAGGATTATAAGGATGTACAGGATTATTTATACTGCTTGACTGTTGCTGAAGAAATTAGGTACTATTTTTAATATTTAGGTACAAAATCCTGTCAATCCTCACATCCTCGACATCCTGATTCAGACAGATATTTATAAATTTATATATTTGAGATTATTGGTATCTCTTATCGAATCTATTGTGTTAGCTGAGATTTTAATCAATTCCAGACTATTTTGTGCTTGAGTGCTGTAAATATTTCACCCAAATATAGAAACTATAACGCTAGTAGTTATCAACAATTTATGAAACTTGTTCATGGTGATGTCCTTGTTAATATCTATCTAGTGAAAAATACTTCGTGTTGGGTTTCCTTTCGTCAACCCAACCTACCACTAAAAGTTGAAAGAAAGTTTTTGCAAATTATTAACAGATAGGAAAAACTGAAAATGAGTTAGGTTGAATTTTGAATTGATTCATTCTACCTATTTTTGTAAAATAACACCAGTGCCATACTCAACTCCAGTCAATGAACTTCCAGGAACACCATCTTTAAGGTAATAGTATTTTTTACTTGTGGCTGGATCTTCAACAATTCGCGGCGAAACTGTAGTACATTGATCGAATCCTGACGGATTAGAAGGCGCACCAGATAGACGGAAATTAAAAAGTGATTTAGCTGCAACACACCGACCAAAAGATACTGGGATGTAGCAACCTCCTGTTTCTATCACAGAGCCAGGAACACTGGGTTTAAGCCTAGTTGTTCCCTCACTATCCCGATAACATCTGTATGTAGTACGAGATTGAGATTGAGCTTGAGCCATATTTACATTCCAGCCAAACATAGAAACTATGGCTGTTGTACCCATCAATAATTTATGAAATTTGTTCATGGTGATGTCCTTGATTACTAAAAGTTGAAAGAGAGTTTTTGCAAATTATTAACAGATAGGAAAAGCTAAAAATGAGTTAAGTTGGGGTCAAAAAAAATATCATATTACCCAACCGACAAAACAAAGAATGGTGTTGGGTTTTCTTTCGTCAAACCAACCTACGACTTAGAGATGAATTTAAGGATTTGGTCCACTACTCAAAGGCACATTATCAGGTTCAGTTAGCCATCCATTCCGACGTTTAATTTCTTCATTGCGGAGGTCTTGCAGCCTAATATATGTGTCAATATCAACCCGTTTTTGATCATCTGGATAAGCCGGAGATTGTGATGTATTTTGATTTTGAGTGGTGCATTCTGGCGGAATTGCAGATGATGCCGCTTCAGCATTACCTGTAATTACTAGACCAAGTAAAGAACCAATTGCCGATCCAGTGCAGTATGCTGGTATGGATTGCGCTTGAGCTATATTTACATTCCAGCCAAACATGGAAACTATGGCTGTTGTACCCATCAGCAATTTATGGAATTTGTTCATGGTAATTTCTTAGAGGATAATTTTTATTTACTTGTTTCACTGTAATGCCATAAATCTGAACTCGTGTCTTAGTAATGATTAAGTTGTGTTTGTTTCATGATTGTTTTATACTCAACTTATGATTGAATAGTTGAAAACCTCTGTATGACACAGACACCTGGACGTAGTTCATTGACAGCCTCTGCTGAAGTTAGAGAGAAGGCACGAATAGCTTTACTTAGGTTAGGATATACACAACAAGTATTAGCTGATTTTCTTAAACTATCTCGATCTACTGTCAGCAAATTTTTTAATGGTAGCCCAATTACAGTTGATCGTTATAAACAAATTTGCGATGAGTTAGGATTGAACTGGGAAGATTGTCTGCCAATAGAAAAACCAATTGCAAAATCACAAACAGATTCTTGCTGCATTGCAGTAACTGATCAGGAGGAAAAAACAATGCAAACACTTAATCGTCAAATAACTGTTATAGATAGTCAAACTGAAATAGTGAAAGCAGTTATTTATTTAAAAGGTGATATAGAATTTATTGAAAAATCCAAATTTGTTGACACAGCTTTACAACAATTTCCAGGGCATACAATTATAATTAAAGACCTAAAACGAGGTAGTATCAAGGTGTTTATAGAAGGTTCTGGAAAAGATATTGAAGAATTAGTAAATCTGATTCAATCAAAAATACTCACGGAATTAAATGGTTTCCCTATTGAAAGTATTCAGATTTTGGATGCAAATGAGCCTAATAATAATCAACGGAATAATATAATTTCTTTATCTGGAAAATTTAATAAACCCAATTTCCCCCCTGGTTGGGATGATCCAAAAAAATTCATAAATCAAACAATTGAAAGGAGTCGCCCCTTATCATCTCAAGTTAGAAGCCAAGAAAATGACCGTAATGAAATTGGCAAAATTATCCATTTAACTCCAATAAATACATCTCTGTTGTTGAAAATAAAAAAAGAAGAACTCAATGAAACATTAGAAAAAGGTTTACATAGCATAACTTTACAAATACTGACGACGAATCAACAAATTCAGTTACCTGAAAACCTGAAGATTTTAGTTTTTTATGAATCTTCAGGAGAAATAATAGATGAAAAACTAGCAAGAAGAAAAACTCTCCGCTCTAGTTTTGTAATTGAATCAAAATCTCCTTTTTGTATTGAAGTTAAGCTGGGTGAACAAATTATTGAAAAAGGTCTTTATGTGTTATGATTACTTACTTAATCCATCAATAATTTTCCACAGCACCCAAAGTTTTGAGTGTGACTTTTTGTTGTTCAGTTAAACCTTTAATTCCAGTGATATTCATTCCCTCGTAAGGTCTAGGCACACGGAGAATTTGACGATTATATGTTTCCATATCCCACAAACTAATTGTACCATCTCTACTGCAACTTGCTACGGTTTGACCATCGGCAGAAAAAACAACAGCATCAATTCTTTTTGTATGTCCTGAGAGAATTTTTCTACATTCACCAGTTTTCATATCCCAAAGTCGCACTGTCCTATCTGTACTACTACTAACGAGTATTTGACCATTAAAATCAACGGAAGTTAATCTATCTTGATGTCCTCGAAAAACTTTCAGACATTCATAAGTATTCAAATTCCATAATCGAATTGTACTATCTTCACTAGCACTGACAAATATTTGATCATTAATGAATTTAACGGAATTTACCCTATCTGTATGTTCGGTTAAAACTTGTAAACATTCATAAGTATTCGTATCCCAAATACAAATTGTGCTATCTTCACTACCGCTAATTAGTATTTGACCATTGGGACTGTAAGCAACTGACTTTATGCCAGCATTACTACTTTTATCTGGTTTCAGATTTTGAGATTTACCAGTTTCAATATCCCATATATTAATTGTTTGGTTAAAGCTACTACTAGCTAGTTTTTTGTCATCAGTACTAAATGCTAATGACCAAATTCTTTCTTCTTCTCCAAAAAATGTTTTTACACATTTACCAGTTTTGATATCCCATATTTTAATAGTTGTATCTGTACTACCACTAGCTAGTTGATTACCATCATGACTAAAAGCAAGTGACCAAATCGTATTTTTATGTCCTAGTAGAGTTTTAAGACATTTACCAGTTTTAATATTCCAAAGTCTTACAGTTGCATTGTTATCTCCACTAGCTAATATTTCACCATTGGGATGAAAAGCAATTGTTAACTGCCAATCAGTATAACCAGATAGAGTTTTAAGACACTTTCCTGTATTGATATCCCAAACTTTTATTGTTTCATCTTCACTACTACTAACAAGTCTTTGGTTATCGGCATGAATAGCAGCAGACATTACCCAAAAAGTATGAGCTTCTAAAGTTTTAAATTCCCATGTCTTAACATCATAAATTTTGATGGGATGATATTTTTGAGAGTCATCATATCGACATACACAGCAAACAAGTTTCTGGCTGTCTGGACTAAAAGAAATAGACCTAACTGAAGCTTTATTTTCAGTTAATGTCTGAATATGCTGCCATTTTCCATCTTTAAATTCCCAAATTTTTACGACTTCTTCTTTATCTTTATAAGTTACCCCACCATTAGAGTTAGCCAGCAATTTACCATTAGGACTAAAACTAACTGAACTTGTTAATTTATTCAACCCTGGTAAAGATTGCAATAATTTACCCGTTTCCACATCCCACATTTTGATAGTTGTGTCAGGACTACCACTGACAAGTTTTTTCCCATCTGGGCTAAAATCAATCGAAAATACACCTGTTTCTTGTTCTGGTAAAGTTTTTAAACATTCTCCATTTTCAATGTTCCATATCTTTATACCATCACCGCCACAACTGGCAATTGTTTTACCATCAGGACTAAATTTAACAGTAATCACCCAACCTGTATGTCCTTTTAGCGTTTTTAATAGTTTACCTGTATTCACTGCCCAAATTTTGACTGTTTTATCTATACTGCTACTAGCTATTAATTTACTATCGGGACTAAATGAGATTGATAGTACATAATCATTATGTCCATCACATATAGTAATAAGTTGATTATCTTCCATTCTCCAAATGCAAATTTGTCCATTGATATCACAACCCGCAAATAACTTGCCATCTGGGCTGAATTGAACATTTAAAACAGTGCCAAAAGTATCGGTAAATAGACAATTTCTAAATTTTGATTGTGTAAAATTAACATTATGAATAGATATTCTGCTGAAGTCTGTTTGCCACACAGTTAAATCAGAAAAATCATAGTCATTTAAAATAGGTTGCTGTTTTTCTATCTGTTCCTGAATCAATAAATTTAGAAGATTACCAGCCGCATATCCTGGTTCTTTATTAGGTTGCTTTTTCAAAGCATATAGGATGGGAATTAGCAGATGCTCAAGATTTATCTGATTATGTAAATTATTTATTTCACCACGTATTTTCTCTATTAGTTCTAGATGATTTTGAGGAATATTTTTGGATAATTGGGTTAAATTATTATCAATATTTCTAAATTCAGATTCTGGAAGTAGTTGTTCTATAACTGGTTTAAGAATCAAACGAATTTGCATATCTTTGATATATTCTTTACCTTGAGCTTTAAACAAGGCATGAGTATTAAATAATTCAACTTGATTATCTCTAATTTCATCTACAATTTGATTGATTAATCGCTTAGTTATATATTCAATAATCACAGGTTGCAGAGTAAACTTAGGATTATCTGTGGAAGTTTCTACTATTTTTTCTAGAGGGATTTTCTTTTTTAAAGATTGCAAATATTTATTGACTTGTTGTAATTTAGAGATTGATAGTAAATCTTCTAGTAATTCTGATTCTGAAACTGGTTCACGATTAATTGCTAACCAGTAAATTATCTCCTTTTCTAATTTATTTAATCGCTGAAAGTGCCAGTTTAGTAAATCATCTTCGATGCTTTTTTCTAAAAGATGTTGTTCTTTTTCCAAAAAAATAGCAATGTTTCCTTGATATTGTTCTTTAATAAAACCTGCACTCAGTTCTAAAAATAGGGGATTACCACCATAAACTTCAATTAGTTTTTCCCAGTTTTCATCTGTAGCCCTAAATTCACCGATTTGTTGAAAAATTTTCTTGACTGCTTCTGTTTCTCTTAAACCTGTTAATTCTAAAAGACGAACAGAACCATCTTTATATCTTCTTGATTCAATTTCTGGTGGTATGACTCGACTGGTAAGCAGCAAACAGCTTTGATGTTTTTCTTGCCTAATTTGTTGAAACATTTCACCATAAACGCCATAGCCATCTCGATATTTTCCATCTTCTAAAATTGATTCAATATTATCAAGAATTAAAAGACATCTATTTTGTTTTAAATATCCAAGTAAGGTATTTATTTGAGTATTTGGTGATTCTGGTAAATTAGTTTCTTGTTGATGAGAAAGAAATTTGATGCTATCAGTGATTATTTCTATAAATGGTGGGGCGTTAAGGAGCGATCGCCAAATGATATAATCAAATTCACCTTGCATACTCCTGGCTAATTTCACAGATAAATCTGTTTTACCTATCCCACCCTGACCTAACTTCACAGAAAGTCCGGTTTTACCTATTCCTCCACTCCCAACAATAGCTAAAACTCGACAGCGTTCATTAACTATCCATTGTTTTAATTTTTCTAACTCCTCTGCGCGTCCAAAAAAATGGTTTACAGGAGGTACATTTCCCCAATCAGCATGAAAACCTTTAGTATTTACAGCACGTAAGTTTTCCCAGGTGAGAGGTTCTACCACTGCGGGATTTATACAAATCGCAGGTAAAAAGGATGCTCCTGGATGTTGTAATTCATGTTTTTTTAACTTATTTCTAGCTTCTTGAACTGCTAAAAATATGGGATATTTTTCCTGAGCAAAAAACTCTAAAAAATAACGAAAGAATTCCTGGGCAATGAAATTGGAAACTTGCTCTTTCATGACGATAACATGAGATATATTCAATTTTGCTAGGTCATTTGCTAATCCCAGTCCATCACAAGAGTTGAAAATTGCCAGTCTCAATCCATGATCAATAGCTGCTTTAAAACTATTATTTAAATCATTGATGGTAACACTTTCCTGGTCATTAATATATATATGTCCCGATTCACTTTGAGTTTTACTGTGTCCAGCAAAAAATAAAATGTCACAACCTTTTTCTAACCTTTCTTCTAACTGTTTACGGTTAAAAGGAAAAGTCATAAAGTCTATTTTTACATCTAAATCATTAACCAACTGGTCAAAAATAATGCGTTCCTGTTGTAAATCAATTCCCTCATCATCACACAAAATAGCAAGAATTTCTACTTGATTACTTGATTTTGATCTAACAAATCTACCTTGATAAGAAAGAGAGCCGAAACCATGAGTAGCCAAGGGATATTTATCAAAAAAATTCCACTGATGCCAAGGAAGTTTGCGGATTAAGTGATCTTGAATTTGGAAGATTACAAAAATTTCATCATTAATATCTAAAAATTCATTTTTATCCCATTGATGCTGGCAATTAACAAATTCTTGATATTGCAGCCAAATATTAAAACGTTCTTCTAGTTTCTGCTGTGCTAAGGCTAAATTTTTATTGATATCACTGCTATTAATATTTTCACATAGGTCTAATAATCCTGCCTCTAAACTGATAAAATCATCTACTTGCTGTAATAAGTTATTATCGTTTAGATCATCGGATAAATTATCTATATTTTGCCACAAATAATCAAAATTCCATTGAGGACATCTGCGGATATAAGTTGGGGTAGGCTTTTTTGTCAATAAAGTTACAGATGAGCGACTGCTGACAGTTTGATAGCGGATATCATAAAGCTTTTGCCAAATTTTGTAGAGTCTAGGGAGTATGGTATCTGGTGGTAAATTTGTATTATATTCATCCGCTCTTTTTTGTTCTGAGTTCCACCATAACTTGACCCTCACAGGGGTATCTTGCTCTAAATTGCCTAGTCCTAAATCAATAATTAGCGATTTGGTCATAAATAATAGGTACAACCCTTTCAATTATTGGCTTATGTGTATCTTATCATAAGTTACCCATAAGTAAGTAACTCTTCATAGGGGTACTTGGTGACTAAAATTGAGTAAAATCGAATACATGATGTAAACGGGGCTGATTGTTCATTCGTTCTACTATGTCTTCCTACTTATTTCGGTTGGTAGCAGTTATCACAAGTAGTTGCAAGACAAGCATAACACAACCATTAGTGAGGCAGAAGTTTTGATCTCTTGTTTTATAGTGAAATTAGTTAGTCTTTGTAATCATTCTTTTATTATTAGGGGAGTGAGGTTAGACTTCAGGCAAAATTTTTAACATTGATTCAATGTAGTTTTTCACTCTCCCCCCACTTTCGAGAGTTTATAGGGTAGGTAGAAGTAGG
>NZ_VIKX01000196.1 GCF_009711935.1 Dolichospermum sp. UHCC 0259
CTCCTATCCCTGTTACTTCCTAATTCCTTTTTAGTGGGGGAGTGTGAACAGTTACACTCAAACAAGGCAATAAACAAGTATTATGTGAAATTCTACAACAAGAAATTATTGATTCTATTATGAAATATGTTGATAAGCAGGTATCTCATAAACTGGTAGATACATCTGTTATCAATCTTCTTTCACATTTATAAAAATATAGAATGTGTTTGTCTTTTTGTAACATAAAAACCGTAAATAGAATAAGATTAAATTTCATTTAAAAATATACCTTATTCTATCTACGGTCGAAAAATTTATTTCTTAACCCTTAATGCACCAACTCAATGGCCCGCTTAGTCAACGCTTCCGCAGTCAAACCATTAAAAGCCATCAACTCACCGGCACTTGCGGTAGTTTCCCCACGCTTCCAGGCGAAAGAATCACGCTTAGAATTACTGCGTAACATGATCGGTTCTAACATCGCCGCTGCACTACCCAAAGTTATCCTATAACTTCAAAAACGGTTATTTAGTTTAATAAAATTCTTACCCTGGGGTCGGGAACTCTAAAGCTTGACAAAGCCTAACTCACGTTTTGAAGGCTGTATCCAACTCTTTACTCCAAGGAGTACGCAAGGCTCACACGTTCATAATATCTAAGATTTGCAGGTTTGTCAAGTCTTTAAAATAAATATTTCAAATTTCCGTAACTCTAAGTTATATACTCATCTTTAACGCATCTGTCTTATGACATAATTAATACTGAAATTTTTAACAGTAATGATTGAGTGAGATAACGTAAACAGATACAGGGTAAGGTTTTCAGGTGCAATCGCCCTAAACATCCCTAGTAATGCTTGAGTGAGATAACGTAAACAGATACAGGGTTTTTGATTCTTTGGAAGATATTTATTAGTTTCAAGTGAAGGCTATTTTAAACTCTCATTTACTACAACACTATGTAATTGGGAGTTTTTACTTTGTCATTAATCTCAATCTAAAAGACAAATATGTTTTTATGTGCGCTACGCGCAAATTTGTTTCTTGGATATTCTTTGTTTTTCCATTAATCTACACAGGCTAACGCCTCATTTGTGGTGAAGGAAAGTATTCTAGTTTCAAAATCATCTATTTCATTTGAGGTGTTTCAATGATTGTTGAGTTTTCTGTTTTCACCCGTTATCCCAAGTTTGACGGTATTCCTGTTGGCAGACTTTATGTTTCTCATGCCTTTCTTACACATCCTCTTTTTCTTTCTTGGCTTCCTTTACTTCATGTTATTGATGAACATATCTATATGAATGGTTCTAAACGTATCTGGTTTATTGCACCTGTTTCTCTCTATTATCGTCTTGCTTCTCAATATCCTAATCCCCGTTTTGCCGCTTATAATCTATATCTTCTGAGAAAATCAGCTACCTTTTTCAGAGGGCTGAAACCCCCACATTTACTCGATAGTCACTATCTTGACTAATCTTAGTTATCCCTCTATTATGTACTTATGTAATCTTTTATTCCATCCGAAATATAAACTATTATTTTTACCCTCATCTATCTCTTCACTTTCATTAATGAGGTCTTGATTTTTCTCCTCTAATTCTCTCATGTAATGTCTGAGAACTCCTCCAACTGCGATCGCTCTAGTTTTGTGTAGTTGACGGGTTAACTCCAGAAACCATTCTCTATCAGCCACTAAATCAGCCTCTTTCACCTGATATTTCAGAATTTCAGGAATTAGCACCTTTGGATCATGGTGTTTTTTAATCGCTCTTATATCAACTACTGGCTGATAATTAACCCTTAAACATTGCTGCCATAATGATACCCATTTAGCTTGAGAAATATAACCATGACTGAAATATGAAGGCTGTACCATCGCTAATAGGTGTATATGTGGGTGTGCTGATATTCCATCTTTACCTTTGGTAACTTCTATAGACTTTACCCAACCTTTAGCTGGCCATGCTTTCAACTCTGACAAACGTTTAAAAGCTTTGTTTATTTCATCTAAGGTTTCTCTGAGTTCTTCAATGTTGCAATTTCTTACTGTCAGGGTGATAAACAACCAACGGTATTTAGGATAATCTGTAACAACTTGAGGGAGAATCTGATAAGCTTTTGCTTTCCACATCATAGAACGTCGCCACTGACAAACAGGACAGTGACGCACTCGACAAAATCGCGCATTAGTTAATTTTAATTTGAGAGTGTCTGCTGTTTCTTCTGGTACTAAGCGAAACTCTAGCCACTCAGAACAGCTTTGCAACCGCCAAGCATACGTATTAAAAGTATCATTATCTGATTTGGCGTAAAATTCAGCAATTTTATCAGTATTAACTCGATGCTTTTCCCAAGTTTTACCTGTAGGATCAACTTCAGACAAGGAATCTAACTCGGTCATTCTAGTACGTCCAATCAACAACTTGACATTCCAGTATATTACATACGATTACAGCATAAGGACCTGGATTCATCATAAGAAATGCCTGACGACCTGATCCAGTTTCCACACATATCCATATATCTAATCCAGAACGAGTTCGACCATAATACTCTGGGTAAATGACAGGTAAACCAGCAACACCACTACAAGTCATTGATGCAAGAACTTTTGTTCGACTGGGAGAAGCAGCAACCGATTGAGTAAATACAAGCGGAGAAGCAACAAGCAATACAGAAATTAATTTTCCAGCTATTCCACCGCTTAGAAAGTTTTTATGGCTAAATGCCTGATTAGTTTTTTTAGTCTGGTTAAACACAGATGCTTTCCTTTACTATCTTTGATTGCCAGTTTATATTTTAATGTCTCAAAACAAAACCGCAAATCTACGCAACAAAACACAAAATTATCCGCGTTTATCTGCGTACATCTGCGGTTGAAAATCCTTAATGCACCAACTCAATAGCCCGCTTAGTCAACGCCTCCGCAGTCAAACCATTAAAAGCCATCAACTCACCCGCACTGGCGGTAGTTTCCCCACGCTTCCAGGCAAAAGAATCACGCTGAGAATTACTGCGTAACATGATAGGTTCTAACATCGCCGCAGCGCCACCTGTCACACCAATTAAGGCATCTCCACCAAACAATTGCTCAAAATCGGCATCACTTAAAAAACCGTTATCAGGTTCAGAACAAGTATCCCAAGCAGTATCATGAGGACGATATAAACGACGAGGATTGATAATAGAAACAATCTTCACACCAATACCTTCAGTTTCTAAAAAAGCCGCCGCTTCAAACACAGGAATTAAAGTCAAATCGCCAATGACAGCAAATACAACAGTCTTCCCACCAGCCACTTCATGTAATAACACTGCACCATCAATTAAGCCTTTTTCAGTTTGGGCAAAAGTGCTACGAATTGGCAAAGGAGACTTACTAGCAGTAATGACAATGCCCTTATTTTTTGTTTGCAAAGCCCAGTCATAACAGACTTGAATACTGTTAGCATCTGGGGGAAATAATGGGAAGACATTTCCGGTTCTCATCAAAGAAGCAAAATAAGCTTCAATTTCTGGTCTTTGGTGAGTCCAACCGTTGCGTCCTTGTTCTAATGCCCCGGCTGTAAATAATGTAATTGTTGAGGGTGTTTTGCGGCGTAATTCTGCCATTGCTTGGGTGACAGTTTGCCAAATTGGTAAACCATTGATGGCAAAAGATTCGTAGGAACACCACAAAGTTCTCGCCCCCATTAAGGATAAACCAGCCGCTAAACCTGCACAAGCATCTTCGCTCAAAGGTTCGTAAACTTGACCTCCTGGGGCTTGATGATAGGTGTCATCGGTGGTGGGGTGAATGATTTTTAATGCCTCATTAATATTACCAATTCCTGAAGCGGCGTTACCATCAGCGTTAGTCACAAGGAAGTTTTTATCTTTATTTCCTACTACTCCCACCAGCTTACCCATGACAGTTGTAGAAACTTGGGGAACTGCGCCAACTTTATATTCTACTAATGGTAATTCGCCAATTTCTGCTAAAGGTAATTCAAATTCTGTGACTACAGTTTTCGCAGCCGGACCACCTCCAGCCCGTTCCGCATTTGTCCGCACAATTTGCCATGCTGCGGCTGATAATGCCCGTTTTTGTAAGGCGCTGACAATATGGGGCGCGGTTAAAGTATCTTGAGGATAGAGGTTGTGGGATTTTGCCCCTAAAGCGTGAACCCCTGCCCCTTTGAGTTGTTTGATAATAAATACCGTCAATTTACCGCCGAGTGCTGAACGGGCAGCTTTATCCATGCCTACTAATACCGCTTTGGTAAATTCTAGGCGTTTCTCAAAGGAAAATGCGGTACTATCAACATATTCACCGGCTTGATTTTGGTCGTCAAAATCTTTAGCATTGACTAATACGACTTCGGCAAAACCGTTACCTTTCCAGAATGCAATCATCTCTGCGTTGGTTTTCAAAGATACCATGCTGTGGTGTTCTTGGCTGTAACCGTTCCACACCAACACCGGTAAGAAGTTGGTAACGGTGGGGTAAGCGGTGTTGAAATGCGCCATTGAACTCATGATATAGGGTTCACCCAGTCCCCCGTCTCCCACGGTGAAGGGGAAGAGTTTGTCACGGTGCAACAGTGCAGCAGACATAGCAAAATGTTGTCCTTGTCCCAGGGGTCCAGCCGGTGCGAGAATACCGGGAATATAGCCGGATAGGTGTCCTAATAATCCATGCTTTTCTCGAAAGCGATCGCGCAATTGTTGTACAGTAGAAATGCCCATGTCTTCTAAAGACCGGTCTAAGAACATGGCGCTATAAAAACCAGGGGCGTGGTGTCCCACTTCCGTGATAATGTTTTTATGTCCCAGCATGACCAAAGCTGCATAAGCTTCCGCTTGGCTGGCAAAACCGCCGGGATGTCCAGAAGCCTTACTACCTGTGACTTGTAGGGTGAGGTAGCGCAGGGCATCAGCCGCGAGTAGAGTTTGATATACTGCATTTGGATCTGTTGGTGAGGCGATCGCACTCTTGCCCGATTCTATCACGGGAGTTGCCCCATAAGTGTCAAAATTTGGCAGTGCTTCCCCAAAATATTGTATCCCTTCACAAAAATCAGGAAGTGCGGAAGCTGCCTTTGTCGTAATTGCTGTCATGCTGAGTACCTTAGTAAAATCGGAAAGACTTGAGATTCTGGTTTAATGTAACCAAAATTTTACATCTTTGCGGATCTAATAGTTAATTGCTTTTTCGCAATATCACCATAAGTACGTTAAATGAACCACCAAAGGACAATAAACACGAATAATGAAGGGAAGTAGATAGTTATCATTAGCAATCCAGGCATATTACCAAGAATTATCACGGATAATACCGAAAAATTAACCACCCGTGAAAATGATACTTAAAGTTCATCATCAATAAATTCATAAAAAACTGGAAACAGAGAATAAATAAATTAATTTTCAGTTTTTTGTTTCATACCAAGTTCCAATTAACTCAACAGGGTTTATAGTTGAAGTTGAGTTATTCTATAATTAATTGTGTAATCAAAACGGGAGGAAATTATGCAAATACTACCAGGACCAAAAGCATTATCTACTATTCAAGTCTTAAACTGGATATTCAGACCCATGCCTTATATGATGGAATGTGCCAAAAAATATGGTGATTTATTCACGTTAAAATTGCAAAGTAATTTACCACCAATTTTATTTGTTCATTCTCCTGAAGCTATTCAACAAATATTAAGTAATGATCATAAAGAATTGGAAGCACCAGGAGAATTGAATAGTATTTTTGAATATTTATTAGGTAAAAATTCTGTCATTAGTCTAAGTGGTAAAGAGCATCAACGTCAACGTCAATTAATTATGCCACCTTTTCACGGAGAAAGAATGCGAAATTATGCCGAATTAATTGAGAACATTACTACAAAAACTATCAATAAACAACCCAAAAATCAACCTTTTAATATCAGAAATGTTTCTCAAGAGATTACACTTCAAGTAATGATGGAAGCCGTTTTTGGCATTTATGAAGGAGAACGGGCTGAAAAACTGAAACATTTACTTTATGAAATTTTAGAACAGGGTAGTAGTCCTTGGAGAGTTGCTTTTCTCTATCTTCCCAAATTGAAAGAAATCATAGGAATTTCTGAAATTTGGAAAAGACAAATGAAAAAACAGGAAAAATCTGACCAACTTATTTATCAGGAAATTCAAGAAAGAAGAGAAAATTTTGATCCTCATCGCACAGATATTCTTACATTACTTATGGTCGCCAGAGATGAAGAAGATCAAGCCATGACCGATGAAGAATTAAGAGATGAATTAATGACTTTATTAGTTGCAGGTCATGAAACTACAGCCACAGCTATCTCTTGGGCTTTTTACTGGATTCATAAACTCCCAGAAGTCAGAGAAAAGCTATTAGCAGAATTGGATAGTTTAGGAGAAAATCCTGATTCTAATACTATCTTTAAATTACCATATTTAACGGCTGTTTGTAATGAAACATTAAGAATTTATCCTGTGGGAATGATAACTTTTCCCAGGAAGGTAAGAACACCTATTTCTCTGTGTGGTCATCAACTTGAAGCAGGTACAGTTGTCATGGGTTCGATTTATTTAACTCATCAACGGGAAGATATTTATCCTCAAGCGCAAACATTCAAACCAGAACGCTTTTTAGAAAAACAATTTTCACCTTATGAATTTTTACCTTTTGGTGGTGGTGCAAGACGTTGTATAGGTTTAGCTTTTGCCCAAATGGAAATGAAATTAATATTAGCTAAAGTCATGAGAACATGGTCAATGAAATTAATTGATACCCACGAAATTAAACCACAAAGACGGGGTTTAGTTACAGGACCAAACCGTCCCATAAACTTAGAAATCCAGAATCTTCATCAACCAACATCTGGAAATTTAGAACCAGTGAAAGTTTAATCTAGTTAATAAAGATACCCGACTTCTTTTTTATCTTGTAAATAAATTCTGATTCTATATAAGAAGTCGGGTATCTGGGTTTATCATCTATTTTTTTTAATACTTGCTTACATTCTCTAAATATAATAATATAAAAAATCCAGGTTTTTATGTCATCAGAGATATGCAAGAATACGACGTTATCATTATCGGTGCTGGACACAACGGTTTAGTCTGTGCAGCTTATTTACTCAAAGCAGGTTATAGCGTCCTCTTACTAGAAAAACGTCCTGTTCCCGGTGGTGCAGCCACAACAGAAGAATGTATTCCAGACAAAGCACCAGGTTTTAAATTTAACTTGTGTGCCATTGACCATGAATTTATTCATTTGGGTCCAGTTGTAGAAGAATTAGAACTAACAAAATATGGCTTAGAATATCTAGACTGTGACCCAGTTGTCTTTTGTCCTCACCCCGACGGTAAATATTTCTTAGCCCATAAATCATTAGAAAAAACCTGTGCAGAAATCGCTCGTTACAATGAACGAGACGCTAAAAAATATGCCCAATTTACAGATTATTGGCAACGGGCAATTAACGCCATGATTCCCATGTTTAATGCTCCCCCCAAATCAATTATAGATATTTTTGGTAACTACAATCTTCAACAAGTTAAAGATTTATTTTCTGTAGTTGGTTCTCCCGCCAAAAGTTTTGATTTTGTGAGAACAATGTTAAACAGTGCCGAAGATATTCTTAATGAATGGTTTGATGAAGAATTTCTCAAAGCACCCCTAGCTAGACTCTCTTCTGAATTAGGTGCGCCACCTTCTCAAAAAAACCTCGCCATTGGCGTAATGATGATGGCCATGCGTCATAATCCAGGCATGGCTAGACCTCGCGGCGGAACAGGTGCATTGGTGCAAGCATTGGTGAAATTAGTTAAGAGTAAAGGTGGAGTAATTCTCACAGACCAGCACGTAGAAAAGATTTTAATTAATGATGCTAAAGCTGTCGGTGTGCGGGTAACAGGTGGTAAAGAATTTTTAGCCAAACATGGCGTAATTTCTAATATTGATGCCCAAAGATTATTCTTACAAATGACAGAAAAAAGTGATATTGATGCCGTTGATCCTGATTTATGGGAAAGATTAGAACGCCGCATTATCAACAACAATGAAACTATTCTCAAAATAGATTTAGCATTAGATGAACCCTTACATTTTTCTCATCATGATCATAAAGATGAATATCTCATTGGTTCAATTCTCATTGCTGATTCTATGAATCATGTAGAACAAGCTCATAGTAAATGTACATTAGGCGAAATTCCCGATTCTGACCCCTCCATGTATGTCGTCATGCCTAGCGCCCTTGACCCCAGTTTAGCACCACCCGGAAAACATACTTTGTGGATTGAATTTTTTGCACCTTATCAAATTGCTAATGCCAACGGTACAGGTTTAAAAGGAACAGGTTGGACTGATGAATTGAAAAATCAAGTTGCAGATAGAGTAGTTGACAAATTAGCAACTTATGCACCCAATGTGAAAAAAGCAACTATCGCTAGAAGAGTTGAAAGTCCAGCAGAATTAGGAGAAAGATTAGGAGCATACAAAGGGAATTATTATCATATTGATATGACAATGGATCAAATGATCTTTTTCCGACCTTTACCCGAATTAGCTAATTATAAAACCCCCATTGATAATCTCTTTTTAACAGGTGCAGGAACACACCCTGGCGGTTCAATTTCCGGTATGCCAGGACGCAATTGTGCAAGGGTATTTTTGCAAAATAAGCAACCCTTTAGTCAGGCTTTAAAAGATGCGGGAAATTCGATTAAATCTACAGTTGGTTCTGTATTTGGGATGAATTAGAGTAGAACTTACTCATTGACAGGAAAACCAAAATACCAATTATCTAAAAACAATATATATTGTAGGGGTTTAGCAGTGCTAAACCCTTACTCCTTAAGGAAAATTTTTCATGAGAATATTGTTTATTTAAAAGACTAAGGGTATAATAGTATTACTACTATGACTTTATATAGCAATGCTTGTATTTTTTATTCATGGTGTAGCAGAATCAAAAGTTAAATTTGCTGAACCTCTCAAAACTTTAATTCAAAAAGAGTTTTCGCAAAAAAGACAAATTTTACCTCATTTTCATTCTGGATTTTATGCAGATATTTTAAATAATAAAGGTAAAATATGGAATTTTATTCATCAAGATTTAGAAAAAACTAAACAAGCAAATCCACATATTAATCAAGAAGATATTCTGCGAGGAAAAGAGTTAAGGCAAGGTTTTATCTCTGATTTCATCGGTGATGCTTTTACTTACCTTAATCATACAAGAGGTAGAAAAATTAGGCAATCAATCACGGAACATCTAGAGGATCTTATTAAAAATCATCCAGAAGAAGAAGAGTTACATATAGTTGCCCACTCAATGGGAACTGTAATTTTATGGGATATGTTATTTTCAGATCAATTTCAATTTGGTGATGCAGCATTTAATTTTAGATCATTAATTGATGAACAGGTAAAATTAAAAACCATTACAACAATGGGTTCACCAGTAATTTTATTTAATATGTTATTGGATATTCAGTCTGAACAAGTAAAACAGAAGTGTAAATTGCAAAAATATCCATTGAGATGGTTAAATGTTATTCATTCTTCAGATATGATTGCTTATCCGATTAGCTCTAGTTTGGAAATCAAAGAAGACTCTAATATTTCTGTTATAGATAAATTTATTTTTGACAATGCAAATTCTTTAGAAAACACCGTGCGTCAAATAGCCAATTTTCCTGGAGTTAGAACATTAGGTAATGTAACTGTTCACACTCCCCCACTAAAAAGGAATTAGGAAGTAACAGGGATAGGAG
>NZ_VIKX01000197.1 GCF_009711935.1 Dolichospermum sp. UHCC 0259
CCAAAAACATTTTGTTGAACGAGGGTATTCGCGCTTGGATGGCTCCTCAAGATCAACCCCACGAACAGTTCGTATTCCCAGAAGAAGTATTACCACGTGGTAACGCTCTCTAAATCTGGAATTTACCCTGAATTTATCTTTGTTAGGTAGCCCTCACCTCAATGGTGGGGGTTTTTTTATGGCAGAAATTAAAATTAAGGTATTGCAAATTTTTGTAGTTGTGCTATAGTAATCTCAGGTTACAAACCCAAAGCATTTTGCTTTGCCCCTTTTGAAACTAAGACCATTTAGGCAACAAGGAGGTGATGCCCATGATAGAAAGTAGTATACGCATGGGTCATCCAGTTGTAGTTAGCCGGCTGTGTGCCGGGGCTGTTCTCTAAAAGTTGGCTTTAGTTCTCTTGAGATACTAAGTTAGCTTAACTGACTAGGCTTAACATCGGAGTTCCTTCCGGCAGTCTGGTTACAACTTGAAGACCCGCTAGACCGCCCTGACTTAGATTATCTGATCTAAATCAGGGCGGATAGTTTTTAAGGGTGTTTTTTGGTTTAAATCAGTACACAACCAAGTCAGTAAATTAACTATTAGAAAAGCCTAAAAAGCTTATTTAATAGGATTTTTTAACTTTGTTCTGCGTTACCAGGTGGTAATTTTTAATAAGCAGGATGAGACGATATTGAGATATTTGCTAACAACAATTAGCAACATGAATTATTGTCATGGAACATTTATTAGCGATCGCCCATCATTTATATCTGTCAGGTTTTTGGAGTGAAAACAAACACCCATTACGAACAAATAATAATTAATGTAGAAGGGTTTTGATTGCAAGTATATTGCAAAACTTTTCTAGATTTTTCGATACAGAAACCTATTCCCTAATTTTTTACATAAGAACAGCTTAACGTCAGTAAAACAGATTCAAATTTGACTCGGTATAACCAAAAATATATTACCAGGAAAATTGATACTTACTTGATCAAAAAATCTTATGTTAATTATTAGAAAAAGTGATAATATAGTCACAGGATATGGTTGAAAGTTTTTGCATAAGTTAATTGCATTGAAGTTTAACGATGAGTTAATCAATTGTTAGCCTTGTAAAAGCTATGATTGTGGTATTGGTGGCAGCCATGCCTATTACACAGGTTTCAACAAGACTTCGCGTTTGTAAACAGTTAGCTACAGCGAACTCAAGTTATCCATATTAAAGGTGTGAGGAGAAAAGGAAAAATGTCTAATATTTTGTGGAAATCCTTGGTGGTTAGCCCAGCAATTTTGGGAGCAGCATTGTTAGTATCTTCAACAGCAATCGCCGCACCAAGTACCACCCAAGAAGCATCGTCAATAGGAACTTCCTCTACAACAGAAGTTTCCCAAAAGCCAGAATTATTGGCGACAGAAACCAAAGAAGCTCAAGTTTTAGCTCAGGTTAACCGTTACAGCAACGAAAACAATAATTCCTTAAATCAGGTAACATCAGTTTCGCAGTTCTCTGATGTTCAACCTACCGATTGGGCATTCCAAGCTTTGCAATCTTTGGTAGAGCGTTATGGTTGTATTGCAGGTTATCCCAATGGCACATATCGCGGTAATCGGGCTTTAAGCCGTTACGAATTTGCCGCTGGTTTAAATTCTTGTTTAGATCGTGTAAACGAATTGATTGCCACAGCAACCGCTGATATGGTAACAAAACAGGATTTAGCAACATTGCAGCGTTTGCAAGAAGAATTTTCGGCAGAATTGGCAACTTTACGCGGTCGAGTAGATGCTTTAGAAGGGCGGACTGCTGAATTAGAAGCCAATCAATTCTCCACTACCACTAAGTTAAAAGGTGAAGCCATTTTTGCTGTCACTGATACTTTTGGTGGTCAAACAGGCCAAGCTAACCGGGCAGTTTTCCAAAACAGAGTGCGTTTAGGTTTAGAAACAAGCTTTACGGGTAGAGATATATTAACCACCCGCTTGGCTGCTGGTAATGCCACAGGCTTTGATCTCCGAGATAATGCTAATAATCCGATCATTGGTGGTGCAGTCGGCAAACAAACATTTGAAGTTGGTAGCACTGGTGCTAACAGCGTTAGAATTGACAAATTAACCTATGAAGCGCCTGTAGGACCTGCAAGAGTTTATCTTTCCGCTAGTGGTGGGCAACATAGTGATTATGCCGCTGTTAACAATCCTTACTTCTTTGATAAAACAGATGGTGGTAACGGGGCTTTAAGCACCTTCGCATCTGAAAACCCCATCTACCGCATTGGTGGTGGTTCTGGTATTGCCTTGAATGTACCCTTTGGGAAACCCGGTGATAGTTCCTTGAAACCAAGTTCTCTCACATTAGGTTACTTGGCTTCAAATGCTAATGATCCTAGTCCCAGTAATGGCTTGTTTGATGGCAACTATGCGGCTTTAGGTCAGTTAAACTTTAACGTTGGTAATCGCGTTGCTTTGGCTGCAACCTATGTACATGGTTATCATAAAGCTGGTAGCAGCTTATTTGATTCAGGACTTGATGGTGGTGCTTTGGTAGGTACGGCACAAGCTAATACTTTAGGTGTCAATAGCGTAACAAGTGAGACTAGAGCCTCTTCCAGTAACTCCTACGGTATTTCCGCAGCTATCAAGCCCAGCAATAGACTGTCATTGAGTGGTTTCGTTTCCTATCATGATGTTACAGGCTTCGGAGCTAATGATGATAAAGAAGCTTGGAGCTATGGTGTAGGTTTAGCTTTACCTGACTTTGGTAAGAAAGGTAACGTGTTAGGTATCTTTGGTGGCGCTCAACCTTACTCACTAGGTGCGACTGGTAGAGAGACTCCATACCAAGTGGAAGGCTTCTATAAGTATCGCGTTTCCGAAAATGTATCCGTAACTCCTGGAGTTATCTGGATGACCTCTCCTGGACAAGCTAATAATACTAACGATACCGTGATCGGTACACTCAGAACAACTTTCAGCTTCTAAACTGTTAAAAATCGGTTCATAAGTTGAAACGTTATTTGACCCTGCCTCATGGCGGGGTTTTTTTGTGGGTAGCAAAAACCCCAGTGAAGAACCGGGGTATACTGTAAAAGAGGTGAACTATCAGGTTTCGCTCATTTTCATCCTTCAATTTTGATCTTGGATTATTGCTTGTGGAACTATCATGTAAATCTGAATACGCAATTTTGGCGTTATTAGAGATGGCTACTCATTATGAAAACGGTGAACCGATGCAAATTCGGCAAATCGCTCTGCAACAAAAGATACCTGATCGTTATTTAGAACAACTGTTAGCAACTTTGCGGCGGGGCGGTATAGTTAAAAGTCAACGGGGTTCAAAAGGTGGCTATTTACTGGCGCGAGAACCTCGAAAAATTAGTATCTTTGAAATTTTAGAATGCTTGGAAGGCTTGGATGTGCAAACTGGTGAACAAAATACTAAAACCACAAGTTTAGATAATTCTGTGGTTTCAGAAATTTGGCAAGAAGCACGTCAAGCGGCAAATTTAGTGTTACAAAATTATTCGCTTCAGGATCTTTGTGAAAAACGGGATTCTCGAAAGCAGTTGGATATAATGTACTACATTTGAAAACAGAAAATTTATTATGCGGATTGTTGAAAATATTACGGAGTTGGTGGGACGGACACCTTTAGTGAAGTTAAACCGGATTCCTCAAGAATTAGGTTGTGTGGCTCAAATTCTCGTGAAATTGGAAAGTATGAACCCTTCGTCATCGGTAAAAGACCGGATTGGGGTAAGTATGATTATGGCGGCGGAAAAGGAAGGATTAATCGCTGCTGGGAAGACGATTTTGGTAGAACCAACATCGGGAAATACGGGAATTGCTTTGGCGATGGCAGCAGCGGCTAAGGGGTATCAATTAATTTTAACTATGCCGGAAACGATGAGTGCGGAACGGCGGGCGATGTTAAGGGCTTATGGGGCCCAGTTGGAACTCACGCCGGGAATTGAGGGGATGAGTGGGGCGATTCGACGGGCGCAGGAGATTGTGGATAGAACACCTTATGCCTATATGTTGCAACAGTTCCGCAATCCGGCTAATGCCCAAATTCACCGGGAAACTACGGCTGAGGAAATTTGGGAGGATACGGATGGATTGGTGGATATGATTGTGGCGGGAGTGGGGACTGGGGGGACGATTACGGGGGTGGCGGAAGTTTTGAAGGCACGGAAACCGAGTTTTACTTGCGTAGCTGTTGAACCAGCTAATAGCCCTATCTTATCGGGGGGTAAACCAGGACCTCACAAAATTCAGGGGATTGGGGCGGGTTTTATTCCCCAAGTCTTAAAGGTAGAATTGATTGATGAGGTAATTACGGTGACAGATGAGGAGGCGATCGCTTTTAGTCGCAGATTAGCCAGGGAGGAAGGACTACTATCGGGCATTTCCAGTGGTGCAGCCCTCTGTGCAGCGGTGCGTGTTGCCCAACGTCCAGAGAATCAGGGACGCTTAATAGTGATGATTCAGCCTAGTTTCGGTGAGAGATATTTAAGTACACCTTTATTCCAAGACCTAGAAGCGAAAACAGCAACTAGCGTCAGTTAACAATCTATTGGATTCATGTCCGATTTTAACCACTACGACACCCTAAAAGTTAGTAACAATGCCAGTCAAGCGGAGATTAAACAAGCTTATCGCCGCTTGGTGAAAATTTTTCATCCTGATAGTAATCAAACAATCACAGACAATGAACAAATTATTCGTGTTAATGCCGCCTATGAAATTTTAAGTGACAGTAAAAGTCGTTTCAATTACGATGAAAAACTCCGTCACAGTCAGCAACAATTTCATCAAGTTCGCCAAAAACGTGCAGAATATGCCCAACAGCACCACAAAGCAACTAGGAGAACAAGAAAAGATGTTGATGAAAACGTCGAAGAATGGTTACGTTTAGTTTATAAACCAGTAAATCGGATACTTTCGACAATTCTCAATTCTTTAGAATCACAAATTGACGAATTAGCCGCAGATCCTTTTGATGATGATCTTCTGGACGAATTTCAAGATTATTTAGAATCCTGTCGGGAAGATTTACGAGACGCACAAATTAAGTTTCGTTCTTTGCCAAATCCTACTAGTTTTGCAGCCGCAGCAGCCCATATTTACTATTGTATGAGTCAAGTTGCAGATGGAATAGAGGAGTTAGCCTACTTTCCATTAAGCTATGATGATCGTTATTTGCACACAGGACAAGAATTATTTCGGATAGCAAAAAGATTGTATCGGGAAGCGCAAGAATCAGTTAGTTGATGAGACACTAGATAGATTAAGAGTTTCCGGGTTAAAAAAGTGAATTAGGTACAAGTAATCAGCATTGAAACCGTTAAAAACCGAACTGACAAGTCAGCGTTTATGCTATCACTTTCTGAAATTTGAGACTATTCTTATCTCCTTCTAATTCTTCCTCCTGACTCCTGACTCCTTCTGTAGTGTGTTAATTCTGAATCCCTTATCCCATAAGACTTCATGCACAAAATATGTCGCCATATTTTTATGAGAAAGTGCCTGGAACAGATGTTTTCGGTGTAAACTACGGTAACACCAATAATTTTCCGGACAATCCCTCCAAAAATACACAGAATTAACACACTACTCCTTCTGTATTAACCGATAGGATAACATCCCGGATTGACGGCATGAATAAATTCACTACCGGCTAATGGTCTTCCTCGTTTATAAGCTGCTTCTTGCGGTTGTCCCCACCCTAATTGTAAAATAATTTCTAGAAAGTTCGGATTTTCCCACTTTAACAAAGTTGCCCATTCTGTTCTTTGGACAATTCTTTCTACATCTACTTTGATCACTTTTTGATGTTGTTTACCATTACTAAAACTTAAATATAAATCCATTTCTTCTGTTACCAAATACCAAAACTCTAAAAGAGAATCTTTGGCAGGTTTCAAGATTTCTAAATCACTTTCTAAGGCAATCAATTCTGGATCAATTTCTGGATAATGGAGATTTTTACCTTTAATCTGAATATCTTTCCAGATAATTCCAGAAACTTGATTTTCTCGTTGATATTCATGAATAGAGGCTTTAAAATCTTGGTAAGCTGTGAATCTTTGTACTCCGTCGGTTCTGATAAACGGATCTATAACAGGATTACTAGCAACAGTTATATCTAACTTTAACCTTTCTCCTTTTAAGCAAGCTTGGCGTTCGATTGCCAAAATCTGAATTAACTCTTGGGTATTGTAAATATTTGACATCAGAACAAGACCTAATTAGTTATTAGTTATTAGTTATGAAACTAATTGTTAATTTAGTGTCAGATGGTCATCAGGATTGAGTGAAGATTTAATTATTATCTCTTAATATAAATATGAATGCCGTATCAGAATCAACTATTTGTTGTATTGTTTATTCCAGGGAATAAAAATTGATACAGATCCTTTAAATACCTTCTGTGAGGGGAGAGAACAGTTTCAACTATCTGGATATCCTCAATTTTCCAAATCCGACAAAGAAAAATGCAATTGTTTTGAGACACCATAAGCTAAAACCATGCACTTTCTTGTTCTGAAAAGCAAGCCAGTTTGATTTCTGACTTCTAACTGGGCGCAGACCCTGCGCCCCTACCTGCTGACTTATACTGTAAGTTTACACAGGTTTAAATAAATTTATAATTTTACCATTAGTGAGGTAAAGAATATGACTCTTGTTAAGGTAAATCAAAGACACTACCCCAAAGGGGATCTTACTCGTCGGGGAATGGCTTTAGCTATGGACTTTTTCGGTGCATGGTTACTGAGTTCTATGGTGAGAAGTAATGAAATTGGTATTCAATTTGCTCAAATCTTTGTGTTTATTTTTGCTTGGTTAATTTTTCGCGTAGTCGTAGTTTACAACAATCAGGGACAAAGTTTAGGCCGTTGGGCATTTGATTTAAAGATCCTAGAAGTCGTAAATGGGGAAATAGTCAACAGAATCCCGCAATTTCAGACATTATTACTTCGAGAAGGGGTTATTTGCTTTTCTAGCTTATTATTATCCATTTTCCTGGGGAATATCATCCTCAATCCCGCTGCTGTCGTTTTATTACTGCCTTTAATCATTGACGGGGGTGCAGCTTTATCTGATACTCAGATGCGTCAGGCTTTCCATGACCGCTTTTTTCGGACAGTTATAGTTTCTTCCCGTCGGGGTTATTCATTAGATATAAAAATTAAACGGTTGGTTGAAAAATTTCCTCGAAATATGAGATAATAACCATTTGTGTTAATTATCCTCCAGGCTTTACAGTTTGTAAGATTATGGCTAAAAGTAAAGGTGCGCGCATAATAGTGACACTAGAATGCACCGAGTGTCGGACAAATCCAGATAAACGTTCCCCTGGCGTATCTCGTTATACCAGCACTAAGAACCGTCGGAACACAACCAACCGTTTAGAACTGAAAAAGTTCTGTACCCACTGCAATAAACACACAGTTCACAAGGAAATTAAGTAAGAATGAGTTACTATCGTCGTCGCCTTTCTCCAATTAAGCCCGGAGATGCCATTGATTACAAAGATGTAGATTTGTTGCGGAAGTTTTTGACCGAACGTGGTAAAATTTTGCCTCGGAGAATCACTGGTTTAACCTGTCAGCAACAACGCGCTTTGACTACAGCCATTAAACGCGCCCGGATTGTGGCTTTGTTACCCTTCATTAACGCCGAAGGTTAAGAATATTTTGGATTTTGGATTTTGGATTATTGTCCAATAAAGTAGCAGTTGCATGGAGATGCCCAGTTACTTTGAGTCCAAAATCTAAAATTTAATATTTAATGTTAGGAAATTGCTAAAAACATTTAATTAATTCATTCTCAAAAATGGTACGATATCGCTAAATTTGGGAATGAAATTGTCAAGAGTGATAGCATTCTGCATAGCAAATTATTAAATAAAGGATTAAATGAGCCGTCAGTGGTCAGCCGTCAGCAGGTTGTTGAAAAGGGGATTTAAACCCAGAATTACCTTACTAACTGAATGCTGATAGCTGAATACTGATAGCTTGTTAAATACCCGTTATTTAATCCGAAATCTCCAGTTTAAAAATCTAAAAATATTAAAGTGCGACAGTTGTGGATAAGGGGACGTTAGTTGAATTTAGGGTTCAAAGCGATCGCCGTCTAGGAGTGGTAGATCGTCCAGACGGTAAAACTCGTTGGTTTGTAGTAGATGAACGGGGTCAATCTCACAGTCTTGCACCGCGCCAATTTACCTACACAGTGAATGGACAAACCTATAAACCAGGCGAAATCGCTGACTTCTTAAGTCAAGTCCAACCTTATCTAGATCCATCTAGTCTAGAAATAGCGTGGGAACTACTCATTGAAGATGGAGAAACTGTCACTCCCAGCCAATTGGCAAATATATTATTTTCGGAATCCACCCTTCCCCAGTGTTATGCAGCCCATTGTTTGTTATCGGAGGATAAACTCTATTTCAAACAAAAAGGGGATGCTTATGAACCCCGCAGCACGGCACAAGTAGCAGAACGCAAACACCAGATTGAAGTAGAATCCCAAAAAGCTAGGGGACAGCAGGAATTTTTAGCCCGTGTAGAACAAGCACTTCAGGGACAAGTGGTGGAATGGCAACGGCTGGATCGCCAGCGTTTAGAAGCCATAGAAAAGTATGCAACTTTGTTGGCTGATGTGGTCATGCTCAAGGTGAATTACGACTCTTTAGCTCGTGCTTGTCCGCCTTCGACTCCAGTATTAGAAACTATGAATATGCTGGGACGTTCTGCTACGCCCCAGGCGGCATTTCAACTTTTGATAGATTTGGGTTGGTGGACTTCCCATGAAAATCTGTTTCTGCGCCGTTCATCAATCTCCGTTCAATTTCCGCAAAAGGTATTAGAAGTGGCGCAAGAACGTTTGGATTTTCCTCCCACAGATTTGGACAAAAACCGTCTCGATCTTACACATCTCAAGGTGTACACCATTGATGATGAAAGCACGACGGAAATAGATGATGGTTTGAGTTGGGAGGTATTACCAGATGGTAAGGAACGGTTATGGGTGCATATAGCTGACCCCACCCGGTTATTAATGCCGGATGATGAGTTGGATTTGGAAGCTAGAAAACGGGGGAGTACGGTTTATTTACCGACGGGGATGATTCCCATGTTTCCAGAGGTGTTGGCTACAGGTCCCATGAGTTTGGTGCAGGGAAAGGTATGTTGCGCCCTCAGCTTTGGGGTAATTTTAGATGAAGTTGGGGCGGTTGAAGATTATTGTATCCACGCTGGTTTAATCAAGCCTACCTATCGTCTCACCTACGAGGATGTGGATGAGATGTTAGAGTTGGGAGTACAGGCTGAACCGGAAATTGAGGCGATCGCTAATTGGGCAAAAATCCGCAAAAATTGGCGTTATGGTCAAGGCGCTATCAGTATCAATATGCCCGAAGCCATGATCAAAGTCAAAGACGATGATATCAATATTGATGTTTTAGATGATTCCTCATCCCGGCAATTAGTCGCAGAAATGATGATTCTTGCTGGAGAAGTCGCCGCCCGTTATGGTCAAACTCATAATATCCCTCTCCCTTTTCGTGGTCAACCCCAACCAGAATTACCACCAGACGAAGAATTACTGCAACTTCCCGCAGGTTTTGTCCGTTCCTGTGCCATGCGCCGCTGTATGCCTAAGAGCGAAATGAGCATTACACCGGTGCGTCATGCTGGTTTGGGTTTAGATACTTATACTCAAGCAACCTCACCCATTCGTCGTTATAGTGACTTACTTACCCACTTCCAACTGAAAGCACATTTACGCGGTGAAGGTTTACCTTTCTCTGCGGAACAACTCAAAGAAGTGATGATGACAGTCATGAGTACCACCCAAGAAGCAACAATGGTGGAACGACAAACAAATAGATATTATGCTTTAGAATATTTACGTCGTCATCCTGAACAAGTTTGGCAGGTAACGGTATTAATGTGGTTACGAGAAGATAGCAACTTAGCACTAATTTTATTAGAAGATTTGGGGTTACAGTTGCCCATGTCCTTCCGGCGTTCTGTTAGTCTGGGAGAAAATTTATTAGTGAAAGTTAGTTTAGCTGACCCCCAAAAAGATATGATTCACTTCCAAGAAATTATGTATCAGGAAGCCCAATCAGTTACAAATTAGATATAGCAGGGAATAGGGATCTTAATTCAATGCAGTTTCATCTTAGCTGGGCATTAGATACACCAATACAGTGAATCTTTACAGAAAAAACTAATCCTGATTTTAATTATGTTTTCTACCCAACGAGTGATTAATTGCCCAAATCCAGAATGTGATCAACCTTTGAACTGCGTCGGAGATACTATTTGCAATCGCTGTCACACTCCCCTAATTTACCGCTATCTCTGGGCAACTGGCAACCAAGCCGCAGAAATTTCCCCAGAAACAAAGGTAGCAGACAGATATGAAGTCATCAAACCCCAAATTTGGCTAGATACCCAACCCGCACTATTACCGGATATCCCCGCAGAACTCCCAAATATCGTTATTCCCTACCTAAGCTTATACTCAGAACATTTGCATATACCCCAAGCCTATGGTTTTACCTCCTTAGCTGAAACAGAAGGTGATATTCTGTTACTAGAAAATGCTCCCATAGATGAAACAGGCTGTATTTACCCGACAATTAGCGACTCCTGGGAACAAGCATCTCCCGTCAGACAGATTTACTGGTTATGGCAAATTCTTCAATTGTGGACACCCTTATCAGCATTGGGAGTTGCCCAAAGTTTATTATTAACAGATAATTTATGTGTGCAAGGTTGGTGTATTCGTTTATTAGAACTGCATCAAAACATAGAAGAACCAACTTTACAAGATTTAGGTAATTCTTGGCGCAATTGGGTGACAATTGCAAAAAACACCATTTCTCCAAAATTAGAAAACATAGTTGAGTTAATGTGTCAACCTGAAAATGATTTAGAAATTATTAATACTCAACTCAATGAACTATTACTGACAACAGCCGCAGAATTACCTTTATATTTAACTATAGCCGGGGCAACAGATCCAGGTCCCGTCATTAAACATAATGAAGATGCTTGTTATCCTAGTCATCCCAGAGACCTAGATGATCAATTACAACCAAGATTAGCAATTATTTGTGATGGTATTGGTGGTCATGAAGGTGGTGAAGTTGCCAGTCAATTAGCTTTGCAGTCTCTTAAATTGCAAATGCGGGCTTTATTAGCAGAAATAAGCGAACAAACAGAATTATTAACTCCTAACCTCTTGTGTCAACAAATAGAGTCTTGTTTGCGAGTCGTTAATAATGTAGTATGGTCACGCAATGACGAGCAAAAACGTCAGGGTAAGGAACGCATGGCTACAACCTTAGTTATGTCATTGCAAATCCCTCAAAAAAGAGAACAGTTAGAAAATTCCCACGAACTTTATTTAGCCCATGTTGGTGATAGTCGTGCTTATTGGATTACTCAAAATTATTGTCAACTCCTGACAGTGGACGATGATATGGTCAAAAGAGAAGTTGGTTTAGGGAAAAGTTTATATCGTCAAGCATTGCAAATTCCCGAAGCCAAAGCCCTCACCCAAGCATTAGGTACAAAAGAAGCAGAATTTCTCAACTTTTCGGTCCAAAGATTTATTATAGAAGAAGATGGGATTTTATTGCTGTGTTCCGATGGTTTAAGCGATCGCAATTTAGTCGAACAATCCTGGCAAGACTACGCAATTCCCGTACTTACAGGCGATTTAGACATAGCAGATGCTACCCAAGAATTAATTAAACTGGCTAACGAAAAGAATGGCCAAGATAATATATCTGTAGTCCTGACTCTCTACCGTGTTGCCAAACCATCCTCAATGGCAATTATACCAGCACCGCCAGCAGAAATCATTCCGCCCCAACCCTTAACCGTCCCCGACGCAGAAGCATTAATTATAGCAGCCCCCATAGAAACAGATTTAACAGCAAGTTCCCAAGCCTTGCTAGATTTAAGTCTGACAGAAGCACCAACAGCACCGATAAAGCCATCTAGAAGTAAAGGTTTAGTTCTATTTGCAGGATTATTAGTTTTATTATTGGGAAGTACCACAATCAGTTTATTTGCTTGGTGGCAATTATCCCCCCAATCATTCTCACAAGTCTGTCGGCAACTTCCCCAAAAGATGCGAGAATTTTGTCCAGGGAGGGAGTAGGTAGAGGGGTAGGGGAAGTGGGGGAAGTAGGGGAAGTAGGGGAAGTGGGGGAAGTAGGGGAAGTAGGGGAAGTAGGGGAAGTAGGGGAAAGAGTATTTCAATCACCCATTACCAATCACCCATTACCAATCATCTCAATCAAAAATATGCAAGTTCGTTCCACAGCTTAATAGTACAATGTGTTGTAAAATTGGGTTTGCCATTAAATCATGCTGGATTTTGTAGTCAAAATAGCTGTGGAGATGGTTTAGGAACAACAAAAGTTAGATACATTATTATGAAAATAGGCGATCGCGTACGCGTTAAAGAATCAGTAGTAGTTTATCATCATCCCGAACATCGCGGTGATGCTTTTGACATCAAGGATGCAGAAGGGGAATTAGTAGCTATTGTCACCCAATGGCATGATAGACCTGTAAGTGCTAACTTTCCTTTTTTAGTCCAGTTCAGCAAAAAATTTAAAGCCCATTTACGCGATTTTGAAATCGAAAGCATCTAGCGTAGGGGCGCAGGGCCTGCGCCCATAAATTGCTGTGTAATACCACTATTCCCAACAATGCAAATTAATATTACTACCTGCAACCACAACCGCAGCCGCAAAATTTTCTGCTGGTGTTAATTCCCTTAAACTCCAATCTCCTGATACAAGTAATTCACTAGGTTGATTTGGTGTCAAACATATTTCAATTTCTTCTAACTGCACCAAACCATCTCCTGTAGCTTTTAAATAAGCTTCTTTGCAAGTCCAATAACGAAAAAATATTTGTTGTTGTTGGGCGTGAGAAAACATTTGTAAATATTCATATTCTTTAGCAGAAAAGAATCTTTTCGCCAAGCCTTCCAAATCAGACATAGTGCGAATATATTCTAAATCCACACCAATTTGATGTTGATAACTTACCCCCAATAAAGCCAAATCTTGGGAATGAGATAAATTAAATAATAATCCTTGATTAGCAAATTTAGCCGCCAATAAAGGTTTACCACGTGGCTGATATTCAAATTCTACTTGTTTAGGGTCAATAGCCAAATACTGCCCTAAAATAGCGCGGATAGAGCCACGTCCAGCTATAAATCTTTGCCGATGTTCAGGAAAATAAAACCGTTCAGCGCGAGCAATTTCATCACTAGATAAAGTTTCCCTAAAAGATTGTAATTGTGATTCTGATGAATTTAAATTAATGCGCCAAATATGCACATCATTTAATAACAAATCTAATTTTTTAGGTGCAGGTAGCCAATTCAAATTAAACAAATTCATCCGTATTTATCTGCGTTTATCTGTGTTTATCTGCGTTCAATATTACATTAGAAGAAATTAAACTTTACTTTCTTTTAGAGAAACCATTTCAATTTTTTGGTTACGTCTTGCTTCTATCCACTCTAAAACACGATTCCACGCCCACCATTGATCAGGATCTTGATATTGATTTTGACACTTTTTGCTACTCACATAACCAACATGACCACCGTAACGAGTGAGTAATAAATCTATATCAGGATTTTTTCTAGCAGCAACTTCTAAATCAGGAATAATCGCCGGATCAAATAAAGGGTCATCAGCAGCATATAAGATGAAAGTTGGTTTGGATAATTTTGGTAATAATTCTAACCCACTGCTGGCTTGATAATAATCAGCAACCGTCGCAAAACCCAATCGTTCAATCACCAATTCTTCATCAAATCCCCAAATACTATTAGCCCTGGCGATCGCTTCTGGATTAATATATTCAGGATAAACAGCATGAATTTTCCAGGCTAGTTTTTTCAATTCCTTCGCAATGCGAGACTCGACATATTTCCCAAAAGGGTGTTTAACTAAATAGGTGAGCGATCGCAACGAATCCAAACTCGGACAAATCACCGCCCCACCAGCAATGTCAATATCTTTAGGTGCTAAATCCGCAGCAGCTTTCACTCCCCACAAAGCCAACTGTCCCCCCAAAGAATAGCCCGTAAACCAAAATGGTGAAGGACAACCCATTTTTGCCGCAGCTTCGGCAATTCTGACAAAATCTTCCCCCTCATACAAACCATCAGAAGTCAAAGTTGGCGATAATTCTGCGGTTTTACCATGCGCCCGCCAATCAAATAACACCACAGCATAACCTTGGGCGTAAGCCTTGCGTCCCAAAATTCGTAAAAACCATTGCTGGTCTAACTCTCCAGTAATACCATAAGTGCCAACAATCGTACTATGGGCATTGGGGGGAATAGCAACTTGACCAAAAATTGGCACATCCTGACCCCCAGAGAAGATCACCTCGTGATATTTTGGTTCTGGATGAGTAATTTTACTCTTCCAGTCTCGATTAGCCCATAAAGCTGTATAAGCCGTCATAGTCACGCCATTTTGCAAAAAATAGGGTGGCAAATATTCGTATTTATACATAAAAAGTGAGTGGTATATTTTACAATGATTTGATTTTAATATTTATATTAGGTTTAACATATTTTTCATAATTAAGATGGTAATCTTTTTATATATCAAGGAAAACAAAGCCTTATGGTTTGCTTGATCATCTAACTCATCCCTCAACTTTTTTCCAAAATCAGCGTAGCGAAATTTTGGTAGTTGGGAGAGCCTCAATTATCGTTAAATAAAGTAGTTATAATTTTTTAAGAATGCCGAGGATTCTTGTCATAGACGATGACCCAGCGATTTCAGAACTTGTTGCCGTCAACTTGGAAATGGCGGGCTACGATGTTAGTCAAGCTGAAGATGGCATTAAAGGTCAGGCTCTGGCTCTCCAGCTACAACCCGACTTAATTATGCTGGATCTGATGTTACCTAGAGTAGATGGGTTTACAGTTTGTCAACGCTTACGTCGGGATGAACGGACTGCCGAGATTCCTGTCTTGATGTTAACTGCTTTAAGCCAAACCCATGACAAAGTAGAAGGGTTTAATGCTGGTGCAGATGACTATCTGACCAAACCATTTGAGCTAGAAGAATTGTTAGCGCGGGTAAGAGCTTTATTAAGACGCACTGACCGGATTCCCCAAGCAGCAAAACATAGCGAAATTCTCAACTATGGACCGATTACCCTCGTTCCTGAAAGATTTGAGGCTATTTGGTTCAAAGCAACGGTGAAACTGACTCATTTAGAGTTTGAGTTACTCCACTGTTTGCTGCAACGTCATGGACAAACCGTTTCCCCTAGCGAAATCCTCAGAGAAGTTTGGGGTTATGATCCTGATGATGACATTGAAACTATTCGGGTGCATATTCGTCACTTGAGAACTAAACTCGAACCTGATCCTCGTCATCCACGCTACATTAAGACCGTCTACGGTGCAGGATATTGTCTGGAATTACCTAGTGTACCTCCAGGAATGGAGGAAACTATGGCTACAGTAGGTGAGTGAAAGGGGACTGGGGACTGGGGACTGGGGACTGGGGACTGGGGACTGGGGACTGGGGAAGTTGGGGAAGTTGGGGAGTAGGGGGAGGAAGAAGAATGGTTTTCACCAATGACCAATGACCAATGACCAATGACCAAAAACTATGATATAATTAGTAGTTCTCTAAAATGGTGCTGGGTGAAGAACGTAGAGACAAAACTCAGCACACCTACACACTCAGCACTAAAGAACTCTAGTCTATGGCATTGCCAATTGTTGCAATTATCGGTCGCCCCAATGTGGGCAAATCTACCTTTGTAAATCGTCTGGCCGGAGATCAAACGGCGATAGTCCACGATGAACCAGGGGTAACACGCGATCGCACTTATCGTCCAGCTTTTTGGAATGATCGGGAATTTGTCGTAGTGGACACAGGTGGCTTAGTTTTTAACGATGACACCGAATTTCTCCCCATGATTCGCCAACAGGCTTTAACAGCGCTCGCAGAAGCCTCTGCTGCTATTTTCGTGGTAGATGGGCAAGCTGGTTTGATGCCCGCAGATGAAGAAATTTCCGAATGGTTACGTCAACAACCAGTTCCCGTATTACTGGCTGTAAATAAATGTGAATCTCCAGACCAAGGGGTGATTCAAGCCGCTGAATTTTGGGAATTGGGACTAGGTGAACCTTTCCCTATTTCTGCTATTCATGGTAGTGGCACAGGGGAAATCCTGGATGAGTTAATGAATCACATTCCTCTTGTAACCGAACCAGAGGAAAATAAGGAAATTAAAGTCGCTATTATTGGCAGACCAAATGTAGGCAAATCGAGCTTACTCAATGCTTTTGTCGGTGAAAATAGAGCTATTGTCAGTCCTATTTCTGGAACAACTAGAGATACAATTGATACAATAGTTGAAAGAGGTGGGCAAACCTACAGATTGATTGATACTGCTGGTATTCGCAAAAAGAAACATATAGAATACGGAACGGAATTTTTCAGTATTAACCGCGCCTTTAAAGCTATTCGTCGTTCTGATGTGGTTTTATTAGTGATTGATGCTTTAGATGGCGTAACTGAACAAGATCAAAAATTAGCAGGGCGCGTCTTAGAAGAAGGTCGCGCTTGTGTTGTGGTTGTGAATAAATGGGATGCTGTTGAGAAAGACTCCTACACCATCTATGACCATGAAAAAGAATTAGAATCACGCTTACATTTTACGGAATGGGCAGATACTATTTTTGTGAGCGCGAATACGGGACTACGGGTAGAAAAGATTTTAGAATTGGTCAATCAAGCGGCTGAAGCACACAAACGCCGTGTGAGTACATCAGTAATTAATGAAGTTCTGGAAGATGCTATCAGTTGGCATTCACCACCGACTTCACGGGGCGGTCGTCAGGGTAAGATATACTACGGTACTCAGGTAAGCAGTCAGCCTCCTTCTATTGCGCTGTTTGTCAATGATAATACTCGTTTTAATGACAATTATCGCCGTTACATTGAACGCCAATTCCGTAAACAGCTTGGCTTTCAAGGTACACCGATTCGGCTATTTTGGCGCAGTAAGAAAGTTCGAGAAATGGAAATCGGCGGACCAAATCGTGCTACTCGTGTAAAATAGGAAACGTAAGGAGTCAGGAGTCAGGAGTCAGTTAGGATGGCAGGAAGCCAGGGAATAAATTCCCCGTCTAAAAGCTAAAGTCGGTTAAAACCGACTGTTTTATTTTTATTTATTCTGACAACTGACAACTGACCAATGACAACTGACAAAATATGGATTTATTGCGATCGCTTCCCCTCGGACTTTACTTAGAAGAACCGCAAACTTGGTTACATAAACTCGATCCGCGAGTTAAGTTATTTTGGTTATTGAGCTTTCTAACTAGCTATGTTGTCGCTAACAACTATTGGCGGGTATTGCTGGTATTACTGCTAATTACTTTTACTGTATTTGCCAAAATTCCGCTGCGAGTATGGCGACAGCAAATGGGCTGGTTATTGATACTATCATTTATGGTATTAGTAATTGGCTCGATAAGTCCTGATGGATTAGGTATCAGTTATCAGTCTCGCTTACCCGCAAATGAACAAATTCTTACTCAACCTATAACTGATAAAAAGACCCAAGTCACCCCAGTAATAGCAGATAGCAATAAAAAATATAGCTATGTATTATTTCAAAAAGGATTTGTGAAAATAAATCGCCGTTCTTTGGATTTGGCAATTAGGTTGAGTACAATAGTTTTTACATTAATCTACAGCACTAATTTATATTTACTCACAACCGCACCGGAAGAAATTACTTCGGGAATGGAAAGTTTAATGCAGCCGTTGAGAAGGTTTAATATTCCAGTTACAGAACTTACCCTAACGCTAACTTTATCCTTGCGGTTTATTCCCTTAGTTTTAGAAGAAATCCAAAACCTAGTGCGTTCGGTAATGACTAGGGCAATTAATTGGAAAAAGCTAGGATTAAAAGGAGGAGCAAAAGTTTGGTTAATTGTGACTGAGAGATTATTAGAAAATCTGCTTTTAAGGGCGGAACAAATGGCAAATGCGATGATGGTTCGAGGTTTTACCAGTCCTAACGAACATCGAGTTAAATGGCAAGAGTTAAAATTAAAAACAGGTGATTGGTTAGCGATCGCCACTTTAATGGTATTTTGGGGAATCAGAATAGCCTTTGGTGCTGATAGCTCCGCATAATTAAAAATTACCCTTGCTTATTTATTGATCTTTTAACCAAGTTTCTAAATCTCGTCATTTTGCTGGCTCGGAGAATATGATCAGGTATTAAAACGCTTGTAATCAAGTTTGCAAGTATAATTTATATAACTTTAGCAATTCTCCATGTATAAGTTAATTTTGACACAACACCTGTAAAAAATGGCAAATTAGGAAAATTAAGCTAATTTTAAATTATTTATTTCCCCAACCTTTAACAACTGTCAGCCTTGTACTATTAAATTCCAGGGATATTTTACAAACTATAGTCGCCAACTATGCACTAGATGAGTTAAAGATGGAAATAACTGACAATTGACTCTCAAAAGAATCACTGCACCTGAAATTGAGAAAAAATTCCCCCTTTTAGGCAGTTTGTGTAAGTATACAATCACAGCTTAGGCGTGATATTTCATCTTGACATTTCGCAAAAATTAACCAAACGTAACTATTTAGCTGCATAGCTATTATTTTTTAAATTTCCATGTCAACTCTCGTTATCGTCGAATCTCCCACAAAAGCTCGTACCATTCGCAACTACCTACCAAAAGACTATGTGGTAGAAGCTTCAATGGGTCATGTCCGTGACCTTCCCCAGTCGGCCAGTGAAATTCCCGCAGCCGTCAAAGGGGAAAAATGGGCGCAGCTTGGGGTCAATGTAGAAGCCGACTTTGAACCGATTTATGTCGTTCCCAAAGACAAAAAGAAAATTGTCACTCAGCTTAAAGAAGCCCTCAAAGGCGTAACTGAACTGATTTTGGCCACAGACGAAGACCGGGAAGGGGAAAGCATTAGTTGGCATTTATACCAATTGCTCAAGCCCAAAGTGCCAACAAAGCGCATGGTATTTCATGAAATTACCAAAGAAGCCATTCAAAAAGCTTTGAAAGACTGCCGTAATATTGATGAGCAGGTAGTTCGCGCTCAAGAAACCCGCCGAATTTTAGACCGCTTAGTAGGATATACCCTATCGCCACTACTATGGAAAAAAATTGCCTGGGGGTTATCCGCTGGGCGAGTGCAATCTGTAGCAGTGCGCCTATTAGTAATTAAAGAACGCCAACGTCGGGCTTTCCATGAAGGTACATATTGGGATTTAAAAGCCAGTTTAGAACAGGAAAAAAGTCCATTTAGCGCGGTTCTGGTAACTCTTAGCGGCACAAAAGTTGCCACAGGCAGCGATTTTGACTCAACAACGGGCAGAATTACCGCAGGTCGCAATGTCATTTTACTCAACGAAGAACAAGCGGAAGCTCTGAAAGCCCGTCTAGAAGGGAAAATCTGGACAGTGACCGATATGGAAGAACGTCCTGTCACTCGCAAACCAGCACCACCGTTCACAACTTCCACACTGCAACAAGAATCTAACCGCAAGTTGCGCTTATCGGCACGGGATACGATGCGGGTGGCACAGAATTTGTATGAGCAAGGGTATATTACCTATATGCGGACAGATTCGGTACATTTATCCGACCAAGCGATTACCGCCGCTCGTGCTTGTGTAGAACAAAAATACGGGAAACAATACCTAAGTCCCCAACCTCGACAATACACTACCAAATCTAAAGGCGCACAAGAAGCTCACGAAGCCATTCGTCCCGCTGGTAGCAGTTTCCGCACTCCCCAAGATACAGGCTTAGGTGGAAGAGAATTTGCTGTTTATGATTTGATTTGGAAGCGCACCGTCGCCTCACAAATGGCTGACTCTCGCCAAACTCAAGTTACTGTGCAAATCCAAGTGGAAGATGCTGGTTTTCGTTCCTCTGGGAAGCGGATAGATTTTCCTGGCTACCTCCGCGCTTATGTAGAAGGTTCGGATGATCCTGAAGCCGCTTTAGAAGATCAAGAAGTAATTTTACCTGCTTTGAAAGTTGGTGATCATCCCAAATGTCATGAACTGGCGGCGGTAGGCCATGAAACCCAACCTCCTGCCCGTTATACTGAAGCAACTTTGGTGAAAACCCTAGAAAGTGAAGGCATTGGTCGTCCTAGTACCTACGCCAGCATTATTGGCACAATCATTGATAAAGATTATGCCCAATTGGTGAATAATGCCCTAATTCCTACTTTCACGGCTTTTGCTGTGACTGATTTACTGGAAAAACATTTTCCAGATATTGTTGACCCTAGTTTTACTTCCAAAATGGAGCAAACCTTGGATGAAATTTCTACAGGTGAGGCTCAATGGCTTCCTTACTTAAAGAAATTTTATCTTGGTGAACAAGGTTTAGAAACTTTGGTGAGGGAAAGAGAAACAGAAATTGATGCCAGTAAAGCTAGAACTGTAGAACTAGAAAATTTAGATGCTAAAGTCCGTATTGGTAAATATGGTCCCTACATTGAAGTTACCAATGGTGAGGAAGTAATTACCGCTTCTATTCCTAAAAACCTGACTCCGGCTGACCTAGACCCTAAACAGGTGGACATTCTCCTCAAACAAAAAATTGTTGGACCTGACCAAGTTGGTCGTCACCCAGAAACCGGAGAACCTATTTATATCAAGATTGGTACTTATGGCCCTTATGTGCAGCTAGGTGATAAAACTGAGGAAAATCCTAAACCTAAACAAGCTTCTTTCCCCAAGGGTGTGACACCGGAAACACTCACTTTGGATATGGCTGTTGGTTTATTATCTCTTCCCCGCTCTTTGGGAACTCACCCGGAAACTGGTGGCAAAGTCCAAGCTAGTTTAGGAAGATTTGGACCCTATGTTGTCCATGATCAAGGAAAAGAGGGAAAAGATTATCGTTCTCTGAAATCTACTGATAATGTCTTGACAATTTCTTTGAATCGTGCTTTGGAATTATTGGCAGAACCGAAAAAGGGACGTGCTGCTGCTAAGGGTAAGTCTAAGGAAGCTTTACGGGAGTTGGGTCCACATCCAGAAGATGATGCACCAGTTAATATCTATGATGGTCCTTATGGTCCTTACATTAAACACGGGAAAACTAATGCCAGTATTCCTGAAGGTGAATCGGTAGAAAATATAACTTTGTCTACGGCTATTGAATTACTTTCAGCGAAAGCATCTACAAAATCTACACGGAAAACCACTAAATCTACTACTACTAAGTCAACTACTACTAAATCAACAAAGACGAGGGCGAAAAAGACAGACCCGGCAAGTTAGGACAGGGAGCAGGGGAGCAAGGAGCAGGGGAGCAGGGGAGCAGGGGTATAAATTTATTTATTTACTTCTTTCTGACTCCTGACTCCTGACTCCTAACTCCTAACTCCTAACTCCTAACTCCTAACTCCTGACTCCTGACTCCTGACTCCTGACTCCTGACTCCCGAATTCCTATCACTAATTACCCATTACTAATGATGGATGTGATAATCTAATAAGTAAGGGAAAACACAAAATTAAAATTCCATAGTAGGAAATATCATACTTGTGGAAATGTGTCAACCATGTCAAGGCTAGAAGTGCGATAATACGCCAGTTTCTGCGACCCGGTTAAATAAAATTGAGGTAGTATCTCAGGAGCGGTCAGTTTAATGGATTATATAGAAAAGGTGCTGGAAAAGCTGAAAGAATTAGCGCGAAAGTTAATTGATAGTCTGCTAGGTCCAGAGGCTGAACCGGAACCGGAACTGATTCCGATTCCTGTACATGAACGTTCTATGCGTCGTCGCTAAAATTTATAAGGTGTGGGAGTTGAATTTGCCAGGTTTAAGTATTCTTGTGCTGCATGGGCCAAACCTAAATTTGCTGGGACTTAGAGAACCGGGGATTTATGGTTCGTTGACTTTGGCAGAAATTAATCGCTTGTTAGAGTCCAAAGCAATGGAACTGCAAGCAGAGATATTGCCCATGCAGTCAAATCATGAAGGGGTTTTAGTAGATGCTATTCACGGGGCATTAGGGAAGCATCAGGGGATTGTAATTAATGCTGGGGCTTACACTCATACTAGTGTGGCTTTGCGGGATGCGATCGCTGCTGTTAATTTACCTACTGTCGAAGTTCATTTGAGTAATATTTATCGTCGGGAAGATTTCCGTCATCATTCTTATATCGCACCAGTGGTAATTGGCCAAATTAGTGGCTTTGGCGCTCAAAGCTATTTGTTAGGTCTGGAAGCACTGGTGTATTATTTAAGGCAGTAATAGGGAAGAGGGAAGAGGGAAGAGGCAAGAGGCAAGAGGCAAGAGGCAAGAGGCAAGAGGCAAGAGGTAAAAGGCAAGAGGCAAAAGGCAAGAAAGAGTTATTTTCAATTACCAATTACCAATCACCTATTACCTATTACCTATTACCTATTACCTATTACCTATTACCTATTACCTATTAAAAATTATGCGTTATTCTCTTGTGAATCGGGTGAGGGGGACAATTCTCGGAGCATTTTTAGGAGAGAGTTTATCTAACCCGAATGGTTTTAATTTGGGTAGGATTGCGGTTTTGGGGACGGAAAGTTTAATCAGTTTGGGTAGGTTTGATGTAGAGGACTGGTTAAAGCGTCAAGAAGCGGCAGATATTAAATTAGAAAAAAATATTAATTCTTGGGGACAAATGATTCTCGCTACATTACCGGTGGTGATGTTTTTTCATGAAAATCCTGTGAAAATGCGAGAAAATATTTTAGAACTGCAAAAAATATGGAAGTGGCAAGATGAGCCGATTGTGAGAGATGCTAGTTTAATCATAGGATATGCGATCGCTCAATCCCTGAATGAAAAACTTAATCCCCGCACATTAATTTCCGAAACAGTGAGTTTTTTAGATAAAACATCAACTTCCCTACCACAACAATTAATAAAAGTCAATGATTTATTAAAAAACGGTGCAGGACTAGAAACAGCAACCAGGGAATTAAGTAGTCCAGAACAATTAACTAGTAATATTGGTTTAGCTTTTTACTGCTTTCTGAGTACCTTAGAAGACTTTTCTCTAACTATATTAAGAACTAATCAAAATCACGATTTTGCCAGTCCAGATGTTACAGGTGCAATTGCTGGAGGATTATCCGGTGCATATAACAGTATGGTGGGTATACCTGTAAATTGGCAAATGTCCTCCTCTGTCACCAATTCCCCTGCATGGGGACTGGAGAATTTTGCCCAGATGTTAAAATTAGCCGATACAATGATGGCGGTGTGGGCTGGAGTATATGACTTTAGTGATAATTTTGGCGAAAGTGTAGAGACACGGTATACTGTTTTTGCTGCTCCTCATATTATTCGTAGACGTTAAAATTATATGATTTTTGCGAAACACTGAATTAATTGGGCAGTAAATTTGGAGACTGTCGTATTTAACCCTGAAGGGAGTAACAAACTTTTTTCATCGAATATCTAAAATCTAAAATTCCTGGTTAAGTACGAACCGCTATTTATTCCTAAGTTGTTATACAGCTTGGGTGACATTTGCGGTAATGCCGGAGGCATCAGCCATATTTGGGGTATCTCGCGGAAAACAAGATGAAAACGCAGCAATTTTTGCAGTCCTTGAGTCAGCAATTAAAGCAATGGCAACGACAGTATAAACTTCTATTCCGTCAAGGAGAGTGCCAACGGAAACTGCATAGGAATTTTTTCAAAAATCTATTTCTATATTTATCAGCCAATAGTCACCAAGGAAAACAAGGTAAACGGGGACAAACACAAACATCAACTACTAAATTGGTGAGAAAAACTGGTGGTGTTGATAAAGTGGTTTTCAGATGGGTACACCAAAAACGCTCCTCAATAATTTTGGTGTTAGCAGTATTATCATTGACAAGTGTGGTGGGTCATGATTTATATAATCAGCCAAGAATGAAAGTTGATAATATTGCCTTACAAACATTTATTGCTCCCTACGCCGATAATATTGAAAATCGAGAAGAGACAGAACAGAAACGCAAAGATGCTATAGATAGGTCTGTGCCAGTTTTGATGATTGATAACCAGATCAATGATAAAATTAATGAGCATTTAGAAGAAATTTTAGATACAGGTAATCAACTGCGGGAGATAGTTGGTATTTTTCCATTTTCTGCTACTTCAGTTTTATCAATTCCGACTCAACGTTATTTGAGGACTTTTCCTGAATCAGAATGGCAAAAGCTAAAAGTCAATTTAGAAAATAAGAGAAAACAAAATTTAAGCAAACAAAATTCTAAATCTTTGTTAATACCGCAAAATTCAATAAATGGTAAAAAGTCGTCTAATTCATCAAGTCTTCCGGTATTATCGTTGCCTAGTTATGGAAATCATAGTGATGAAGCGTCCTTTATTCAAGCATTATCAGAACTGGAGGCTTATCAATTTACTGCGTTAGAACCTAATTTTTCAGAACTAATTACTCAAATATCGCAAGTTAGGCAAGGATATAATCAAGCCATTGATCAAGTATCAAAATTAAAAAATGAACAGATCCAAAAAATTTATATAAAGTCTGTTATTTTAGAATTAACTGATAATGATTGGTTAAAAACACAAACTGGGATTCGTAAAATTGCCGAGCGAATTCTTGCCCAAGGTATATCGGCTGGATTACCCGAACCTATTTTGAATAATGCAGTTAATTTACAAGTAGAATTATCTGTACCTATTGAAGCTGAATCATTAACAAAAAATATATTGTTAGCGGTATTACAACCAAATATTAAACAAGATGAAGCCCAAACTAAACAACAAGGTCAACTGGTAGCTAATAAAATACCGTCGGTGATGATGGAGATTAGAAAAGGAGAGGTAATTGTTAGTAAGGGAGAAAAAATTACACTTGGTAAGTTTAAGATATTAGAACATTATCGCATGATTGGCAGACAGGTAAATTGGCTGGGTTTAACGGTTATAGCAATAGTTGTGACTGGAGGAATTCAGGTTTTTGTATGGTTGGAAAGAAAAAGTCATAATTATTTACGACAACGCGATCGCCTATTAGTTCTCCTACTGACTCTGAGTGTTCCTGGAGTATTGGCAATCAGTTTGCCCTATACGACTTGGAGTGCTATTGGTTTATTATTAGGCAGTTTCTATGGACCAACTGTAGGCATAACGGTGGTGGGTTTATTGTCGCTGATACTACCAATTACCACAGATACAAATATTCTCGTATTGTTGGCTGGGGCGGCGGGAGGAATATTAAGTAGTTATATTGCCCATAGATTGCGATCGCGTGAAGAATTAGCTTTATTAGGTGTTATCACTGCCCTCACTCAAGGTGGTGTATTCTTATTATTAAAAATCCTCACTGGTGGAGTTTTTGGTTCAGGTTGGTATATCTTCCAAGAGGCTGGTTTATTTGCTGTGTCTGGCTTGTCTTGGAGTGTGGTGGCTTTGGGTTTAAGTCCTTATCTGGAGACACTATTTGATGTGATTACTCCCATCCGCTTGGCGGAATTAGCTAACCCTAATCGTCCATTATTAAAGCGTCTGGCGACAGAAGCCCCAGGAACTTTTCAACATACTTTATTAGTGGCTACTTTGGCTGAAGCTGCGGCTAAACAATTGGGTTGTAATGTAGAGTTAGTGAGGGCGGGAACTTTGTATCATGATATTGGCAAAATGCACGATCCCTTGGGATTTATTGAAAATCAAATTGGCAGTCCCAATAAACATGAAACAGAAATTAAAGATCCTTGGAAAAGTGCCGAGTTAATTAAAAAGCACGTGACGGAAGGGTTAGTTATGGCCAAAAAACACAGTTTACCAACGGCAATTCAGGCTTTTATTCCCGAACATCAAGGCACAATGGCGATCGCCTATTTCTATCACCAAGCCCAACAAATAGCTCAAGAAAACCCACTGATCATCGTAGATAAAGCCGATTTTTGTTATGATGGACCCATCCCCCAATCACGGGAAACAGGCATCGTCATGTTGGCAGATTCTTGTGAAGCCGCATTACGCAGTCTCAAAGATGCAACTCCAGACAAAGCATTAAATATGCTGAATAATATCCTCAAAGCCAAATGGCAAGATGAACAATTAATAGATTCGGGCTTGACAAAAGAAGAAATGCCAAAAATTGCCCAAATATTTGTGGATGTTTGGCAACAATTTCATCACAAACGCATTGCTTATCCGAAAGCAAAAGCTGGTAATTCCTAATTAAGATAAATCTGCATAGAATCAGACTTTAGGAATAATTGACCGCAGATGAACGCAGATAAACGCAGATAAAGACCGATGAATTATATTTGGATTTTAATGGTTAAACTAAAGATAGAAAAATCACAATAGGAAGATTATGATGAGCGATCGTGACTATACCTTAATTATTGACAAAAGTGGCAGTATGTCCACACCTGACCAAGCGGGCGGGAGAACTAGATGGCAGATAGCCCAAGAATCCACTATCGCTTTAGCCAGAAAGTGCGAAGAATTTGATCCAGACGGCATTACAGTTTACGTCTTTTCCGGCAGATTTAAACGTTATGAGAACGTTACCGCTGCCAAGGTAGCCCAGATATTTCAGGAAAATGATCCAGCAGGGACAACCAACTTAGGAAGTGTGCTTCAAGATGCCTTGAATAACTACTTTCAACGCAAAGCCGCCGGTCAAACCAAACTGAATGGAGAAACCATTTTAGTTATTACTGACGGTGAACCAGATGATCGCAAAGCCGTATTTGAAATTATCATTAGTGCGACTCGACAAATGGAAAAAGATGAAGAATTAGCAATTTCCATGATTCAAGTCGGTTCAGATCCTCAAGCTACCAAATTTCTGAAAGCCTTAGATGATCAATTAGAAAGTGTTGGTGCTAAATTCGATATTTGTGATACCGTAACTTTAGATGATTTAGAAGACATGAGTTTGGCTGACGTTTTAATGAATGCCATCACTGATTAATTAACAAAAATTTCTCAAATCTGGAGAGTTTAGTCATGCTAGAAAACCGTGATTACACCTTAATTATTGATAAAAGCGGTAGCATGGCTACCCCAGATCAAAAAGGTGGGAGAACTAGATGGGCAACAGCACAAGAATCTACTTTGGCCTTAGCCAGTAAATGTGAACAATTTGATCCAGATGGCATTACTATTTATTTGTTTTCTGGAAAATTTAAACGTTATGAAAATGTTACATCTGCCAAAGTAACACAAATTTTCACAGAAAATGATCCTTCAGGAACAACAGATTTAGCAGGTGTTTTGAAACACGCTACTGATGATTATCTGCAACGCAAAACCTCCGGTACAACTAAACCCAATGGAGAAACAATTTTAGTAGTTACTGATGGTGAACCAGATGATCGTAAAGCCGTCATGAAAGTAATTATTGAAGTTTCTCGCCGTTTGGATAAAGATGAAGAATTAGCAATTTCCTTTATTCAAGTTGGTAATGATCCTCAAGCTACCCGCTTTTTGAAAATCTTAGATGATGACTTGCAAAGTGCAGGTGCTAAGTTTGATATTTGCGACACCGTTACAATGGATGATATGGAAGATATGAGTTTATCCGAAGTTTTGCTCAATGCCATTAATGACTAGCACCGCTACGCGGAATTCAAAAGCAAACCCTACTTAAATGAGATACAGTGATTAAATTGCAAAACCTGTAGGGGCGGGGAAACCCCGCCCTCAATTGTATTGTATCCGAACGATAACCGCTATATTACCGTCGTGAATTAAAAATTAAAAAAGTAGATCCCCCACTTTTCACATCAATTCATAATTTGTTGATAAGATAAAAAAAGAAGTCGGGGATCTTATCTCTTTTAGGAATTACAAATATGGATTCCATTGACAAGCTATTAGCTGAACTCAAAACTGAATATACCGAACCAAAAACCACACCACCACAAAATGATTTAACTGAGGTTAAATTGATTTCACAGATAATAAAATCAGATGTATTCATAGATAATTTATTATCAGAAGTACAAGCTGATTTAGCGGAAAATAAAACTGAATATATCCCAAACAAACCTACTGGACAAGAAAATAGGTTATCTCCTATTCAATTTGTTCATGCACCTGATACTAAGTCAGATGTATTTGTCAATAACTTATTAGCAGATGTACAAGCTGATATTTTGGCAAAGGATGCGGCGATCGCACTACAAAAACAAGAAGAATTAACACAGGAGAAAATTCGTCAAGAAAAACTTCAAGTTAAACAGAAAGAAGCTTTACAAAAATCTGCCAAGCAATGGTTAGCTAAATTAGATCCATTATCATCCGAAGGAATATGGTTTGAAAAATTTGCTGAAGGTTATCCTAGTAAATTAGTAGCCGCAATTGATTATTTACAAACTAATTCCTAAATCTCTATTTAACCCTAAATTTTTAATTAAAAATTCAATCTTTTGCCCTGACAGGAGGACAAGATAGCTAGAAGGTAGATAGAGCAAGCTCCATAGCTCTTTGCCCTTTGATGTAATCCTTCAACCGATAGCGGCTAAATTGCATTAGTTCTTCTATACTTTTTTGGAACATTTGATGTACCCCAAGCCAATAATAGAGATGTTGACCTACATAAAAACTGCTGTGTCTGCGTTG
>NZ_VIKX01000198.1 GCF_009711935.1 Dolichospermum sp. UHCC 0259
AGATGCCTAGATATCTCTACCATTTTATCCTCTCTTTTAGAATGAAATAGCCCTGGATATAGACACCTATCCAGAATATCCAGATCCCCGACTTCTTAAAGAAGTCGGGGATCTTAATTTAAATCATCTCAAAAGCTAAATTATGACTTTTGAGAAAATTGTGAGTAAAATGATCTACTATATTTGTATCACTCAATTCTAAATTGTAAAAATCTACAAACTCATGATCAAAATATGGTCCTGCGTGCCAAGTTCCTACACTTAATTTAATAAAACAATTTCCTGGAATCCGAAAAGCTGCAAGTTTTGATAATACAGGTTCATTCATCTCATTATCAGGTGGACAAACTGCCATTAACCAATCTTTACCATCCAAAGAACCTAAACATTGAGTACATTGGATATGACGAGTAATTTGGTGAAATTTCCGTCCGTTTTTTTGCAATCGCATAATATAAAAACGGGGAATACCATTTTGTAAATTTAACTGTGCATCTTCTTGATCAAAATTTTTCCCATCATTACTTGCATATATTACCTGTCCATAAGGTTGAAAATTTTCTGGTGTAATCAATTGAGATGGTAGTTCTTGTATTGTTGATAATGCAGTCATAACTTATTTAAGTAGGTTGGCGTTGAAAATTGTCGTTATGGCAAGGCAAGAGGCAAGAGTAAAGAGGTTTTGGGCGATTTTACGTTTCTTTACACAGTTTGGTTTTATTGTGTTCACCTACTTACTTGATAGTTTACAGACAATCTAATAAAGCCTGTTTAAATTCTGCTGCTGTTTGGAAATAAATTTGCGGTTTTTCCTGCAAAGCTAAATCTATCACCTTTGCCAACTTTTGGGGAATACCATGATGACGCTGAAGAATAGGAACAGGGCTGTTTTGTAAAACTGATAACCAAGGATCACCTGTAAAATTACGTGGAAAATATCCTGTTAGCATATTATATAAACAGGCTGCTGTTGCCCAGATATCAATTTCCGGTAATTCGTCTTTAAAATTTAGTACCTGTTGACGGGGCATAAATGCAGGTGTTCCCATCTTTGTCCCGGTTAAAGTTTGTCCGCTTAATCCAGCTAAATCAAATGCTTTGGATAAACCATAATCGCCTATTTTTACAACTATTTTATCGTTAATTTTACTGATAAAAATATTATTTGGTTTTAAGTTTTGATGAACTAAACCCTTACCTTTAGTGATGATACCATCAACTGATTTAATATGAGGAATTTCGACTTGATGGGCATATATTAAACCATCGAGAACTTGTAAGGTTATCTCTACGGCAATATCCACAGGTAAACGCCACCCTGATCTTTGCATGAAGTCCCAAACATTACCCCCTGAAAAATATTCCATTGTGAAAAAGAAAGTATTTTCCACAAAGCCATAATCTAACAATTGCACAATATTAGGATGTTGTAAAACTTTGATGTTTTCTGTTTCTCTCAAAAACATTTCTATGCCCTGTTTTTGATTGGCAACCGCAGGTAACATAATCTTAAGAGCGATGAATTTTTTGGTTTGAATATGCTTGGCTGCAAATACTTCGGCAAAGTCACCTTTACCTAATGATTTGGTTAAACTATAGCCAGAGATACCCTGAAGACTAGTATGACCACTTTGAGATAAATTGATCAGTTTTTTAGCAACGGTTAAAAAATTCTGTTGTTCGTTTTCTTCGGGGACAGGTAAATCTGGTGTTTTGTTTAATTGATCTTCTACTTGTACGCCAATTTTAAAAAGAATATCACCCAATTTAATTTCATCACCGTCTTGTAAGTTGTATTCGGGAAAGCTTAATTTTACAGCTTCTTGGGCTGGTTGTTGCCTTTGTCTTTGGCCAATTTTTTTACCGTTTACAAAAGTACCATTTAAACTTCCTAAATCTCGCACACGAATATCTGGAGGGTTAATATCAAGTAAACAGTGATATCGGGAAATGGTCATATCCACCTTATCAGCTATTTGCAAGTTGCAGTCATCGTTTCTGCCAACAATACAAGTGCTGCGAGATTCAAAAACATATTGTTTTTTAGAAAGTTTACCCTGTGTGATGGTAAGTGTAATTTTAGATGGCATTTTTAATAATTAATAATTCAAACTTGAACTAGTACCGCAAGGCGGAAGTCAAAAGTCAAAAGTCAAAAGCAATATTGGGTAAGCTTTTTGGTGATTGAGAATGGTTATTTTATTTACGCCGTGCTGTACTAGTGCTTATGGGAAGTTAATTTCTATAGCATAACAGATTCATGAATGCTTAGATTATCATTGGATAAGTTATAAATTATACTCGAAAGTTACTCGCATATATTTATAGCAACGGACAAGGCGATTAGGACATCTACCAATGCTAAAACTTAGACACTAAGAGACTTTTAGCACTGTCACCTGCTATAGTTAAAGCTAAATTATAAAAAAGGGAGAAGAAAAAATATATTTCTCTCCCTAATTTTTAATCAGTAGAACTTAGATTTTACCAATACTGTGTAGTCCTAAAATAATACCTGCTCCCAAAATATGCCCAAAGGAAGCAGTTGCTAATACCGCAGGTAAACCAAAACCACCGAAAAATTGAGGTGCTGGTAATTCTGGTTTAGCGTTAGGATGCTCAATAGTAAATTTGCCAACAGCAATAGCGAAAATATTGGCAATAATCATAATTATGCCAATATTAGGACTCCATTCTAGGGGTGTGGTGGCTGTAGCTAGTAAGATTGAAGTCAACATCTGGTTTACTCCTGATATTTTCGGATGCTTGACAATATCATCCAAATATTGAGTAATAAAAATCTATATAATTGCTTACTTTGTAGCAAGTTTTAACATTTGTTTTCACTTCTTAATAGAAACAAGTGCTGTAATTAAGCATAATTTTTGATATTTGCCGCTGTTTTGATGGTATCTGGAATGGCTGGTAATTGCTAAAATAAGGGTAATTATTTTCTGGATTGATCATGTCCTCAACTCTTGATTCCTTACCGCCGGCACTAAATAAAATCGTTCACCGCTTTCAACGCGCTACAGAACCTAAACGACGTTATGAGCAGTTGATATGGTATGCTCAAAAGCTACAAGAGTTCCCTGAAAATGGGAAAATTCCCGAAAATAAAGTTCCAGGTTGTGTTTCTCAGGTGTATGTTACGGCATCATTAAAAGATGATAAAGTCATGTTTCAGGGTGATTCTGATTCCCAGTTAACGAAGGGATTGTTGGCTTTATTAATAGAAGGATTAAATGGATCAACACCTACGGAAATAGTCCAGCTTACTCCTGATTTTATTCAAGAAACTGGCTTAAATGTGAGTTTGACTCCTTCCCGCGCTAATGGTTTTTATAATATCTTCAAAACGATGCAAAAAAAAGCTTTGGAATGTAAATTAGAAAATTAGTTGTCGATTATTTTCTCTTTTTGCTAACTGAGTGAATGGGCGCAGGCCCTGCGCCCCTACCTTATGACTTCTAGTATAGAGATTTGGCAATACTAAACATGATCAATTATGCGCCTTCTGAGCGATCGCTTGTTTGACTAGGAGAGGATTCATAAAGGGCATCTAACTGTTCCCGTGCATCCTCAAGATTAATTGAACGCATGACTAACAGTGGTTCTTTAATCATGTTACCTGCGCTGTCTAACAATTCGGGATGGGAAACATACTGCTTTCTAGACGCATAATAACCAAAGCCACCTTGTGATGATTGGTTGGCTGGATATGTTCGTTCTCTATCGAAACTGAACATGATCAGATTCCGAATTAAATTACCGACGGCCATAAATGCCAAAACGGTGAAAGCTAAAATATAAAGTAGATGTAGCATTGACTTTTCCTCCAAAACAGTACAGGTTAAAATGTTATTTCGTAAAACTTAAAACTCCGCAAATAAATGCTTCGCGGTAAAAAAGAATGTAAAATTCCTTACTTTTGCGCCTATGTTATATGATGCAATCCTTATATTCTGATTAAGGTAACATGAGACACATTATTTTTTTATGAAAACAATGTTAAGAATTGTCTAATATCTTTACAATTTCCACTTCAGTTAGATTTTGCCAGGGATTGATCATTCCTTGGATTGACCTAAACGCATTCCTACACTCCAACATTCTGTAACCAATTGATGCCAAGGCATTACAGTTGCCATATCAATTCCCACTTGGTTTTCAGTTGCTATAAACAACATCCTTGTTGTGTTAAGTTCACATTGTGCATCTTTGATTCGTTTTAGTAAGTTTAGTTGCTCTTGTTCACTCATGAATTGGATTTTCTCATTTTCCAAGATTTGACGATATCGCTCAAACCAATATTGAAAATCTTCTAACAGGGGTTCTAAGACTGATTTCAGTAAATCAGCATTTGATAAATTCGAGTCCTCCATATATGAGAAGCATATTTCCTAATTCTTTTCTTATATTAACGTTATTTACGATTCTTAACAATCAGTTCATAACTTCCTACACCAAAAACTCTGTAACTTGCTATCTAAGGCATGATTATATAAATTTGGCAATAGTTTTGTAAAGCTCCTGGGAGGTAAGTGTTGATACCTCTAAAGGAAGAAATCAGAGAGTCAAGGAGTCAGGAGTCAGGAGTCAAGGAGTCAAGGAGTCAGGAGTCAGGAGTCAGGAGTCAGGAGGAAGAATAAGAAAGAAGAAAGAAGAAAGAAGAAAGAAGAATAGTTTTCACCAATGACTAATGACCAATGACCAATGACCAATGACTAATGACCAATGACCAAAAGCTTGTGATCAAGCTAAATTAGGAGAAACCATAGCCAGTGGACTATTATTTATTTTGTAAAGATATTTTTTGTCAAGTTTATTTTTAACACTTCGCCAAAAGTTTAACAGCCAATGTCGCCAAATCAAGAAACCCAAGCAGTTGAAAAAATCTATTTACCCCGTACCAGCGAGTCAGAAACTTTAAAAAAGATTCGTCACACAGCTTCCCATATCATGGCAATGGCAGTACAAAAGCTGTTTCCCAAAGCGCAAGTCACAATTGGTCCTTGGATTGAGAATGGGTTTTATTATGACTTTGATAGTCCAGAACCCTTTAGTGACAAGGATTTGAAAACCATTCAAAAAGAAATGGTGAAGATTATTAATCGCAAATTGCCCTTAATTCGGGAAGAAGTCAGCCGAGAAGAAGCACAACGCCGCATTGAAGCTATCAAAGAACCTTATAAGCTAGAAATTCTGGCTGACATTAAACAAGAACCCATCACAATTTACCATTTGGGAGATCAATGGTGGGATTTGTGCGCTGGTCCACATTTGGAAAATACCAGCGAAATTAATCCCAAAGCTATAGAGTTAGAAAGTGTTGCTGGTGCTTATTGGCGGGGAAATGAGAATAATGCCCAGTTACAGCGTATTTATGCTACGGCTTGGGAAACTCCTGAACAATTAGCTGAGTACAAACGCCGCAAAGAGGAAGCCCTGCGCCGTGATCATCGTAAACTGGGTAAGGAACTGGGATTATTTATCTTTTCCGATTTAGTCGGTCCTGGTTTACCGTTGTGGACTCCGAAGGGGACTTTGTTGAGAACGATTTTAGAGGACTTTCTCAAAAAAGAACAATTAAAACGAGGTTATTTACCTGTAGTGACTCCCCACATTGCCAGAGTTGATTTATTTAAGACATCGGGACACTGGCAAAAATACAAGGAAGATATGTTTCCTTTGATGGCTGAAGATGAGGAAGCAAGAGCGATAGAACAGGGTTTTGTCATGAAACCGATGAACTGTCCTTTCCATATCCAAATATACAAGAGTGAATTACGCTCTTATCGGGAATTACCGATGCGGTTGGCGGAATTTGGTACAGTTTATCGTTATGAACAATCGGGAGAATTGGGTGGTTTAACTAGGGTGCGCGGTTTTACTGTTGATGATTCTCATTTGTTTGTGACTCCCGAACAGCTAGATAGCGAATTTCTGAATGTTGTAGATTTGATTTTGAGCGTTTTCAAAAGTCTGCAATTAAAGAATTTTAAAGCTAGATTGAGTTTCCGTGACCCAGCCAGTGATAAGTATATCGGTTCTGATGAAGCTTGGGATAAAGCGGAAGGAGCGATTCGTCGAGCTGTGCAACAATTGGGAATGGAGCATTTTGAAGGAATTGGAGAAGCGGCTTTCTATGGGCCGAAACTTGATTTTATCTTCAGTGATGCTTTAGAACGGGAATGGCAATTGGGAACTGTGCAGGTAGATTATAATTTGCCTGAGCGGTTTGATTTAGAATATGTGGCTGAAGACGGTTCACGTCAACGTCCGGTAATGCTTCACCGCGCTCCTTTTGGTTCTTTAGAGCGATTAATTGGGATTTTAATTGAAGAGTACGCGGGTGATTTTCCCTTGTGGTTAGCGCCTGTGCAAATCAGGTTATTACCTGTTGGTGATCTTCAGTTAGATTTTACCAAAGAGGTGGCAGCGAGGATGGTTGCGTTAGGGATTCGGGCGGAAGTGGATTTGAGTGGCGATCGCCTGGGTAAGTTGATTCGTAACGCCGAAAAGGATAAAATACCAGTCATGGCGGTGGTTGGTGCGAAGGAAGTAGAAGCCAACAGCTTGAGTATCCGTACCCGTGCTTCTGGGGAATTGGGAGTCATAACTGTAGATGAGGTTGTGAATAAAATCACAGAAGCAATTACCAACTTTAGCAACTTTTAAAAAGGTCAGGGTTTAGCATTGCTAAACCCATACCTACATTAAATTATCAGGGAGACAAAGGAAAAAGATTTCAATCTCCTCAATCCTAAGCATAAAATTTATTTAGGTATATATTCCCTTATGCCAACCTGGGGTAAAAACTTATAAAGAAATTGTTAAAAAGTTTAGTACAATAACATTATTCACTGAATAAGTATTTTTTCCTATTGACATGATAGCGGATCATTTTCCTTGGCTTACCGCAATTGTCCTATTTCCCCTCCTGGCATCCTTTCTCATCCCTGTATTGCCCGATAAAGATGGCAAACTTGTTCGATGGTATGCACTGGGCATAGGTATTGCCGACTTTATTTTCATGTGTTATGCCTTTTGGCAGCATTACGATGCCAGTAATGCGAATTTTCAACTGGTAGAAAATTATGTTTGGATGCCTCAGTTGGGCTTAAACTGGGCTGTTTCTGTGGATGGTATTTCCGCCCCCTTGGTACTTTTGGCGGGATTTGTCACCACACTGGCGATTTTTTCGGCTTGGCAAGTTGACCGCAGACCAAAGCTGTTCTATTTTCTCATGCTTGTGTTGTATTCGGCACAGGTTGGGGTATTTGTTGCCCAAGACTTGCTGTTATTTTTCATTATGTGGGAAGTCGAACTGATTCCTGTATATTTACTAGTTTGTATTTGGGGTGGACAACGGCGACGCTACGCAGCTACAAAATTTCTACTTTATACCGCAGCGGCTTCTATATTTATCTTGGTAGCAGCCCTGGCAATGGGGCTATATGGCGGCGGAAATGTCACTTTTGATGTTGCAGAACTTGCCCATAAAGAATATCCTCTCACGCTGCAACTGCTACTATATGCGGGTTTGTTAATTGCCTTTGGCGTAAAATTGGCGATTTTCCCCTTACATACTTGGCTACCGGATGCTCACGGAGAAGCATCTTCTCCCGTATCTATGATTTTGGCAGGTGTGCTGTTGAAAATGGGCGGATATGGACTAATTCGCTTGAATCTTGACCTGCTTGCTGATGCTCATGTTTACTTTGCCCCAGTTCTGGCTATTCTCGGTGTTGTCAACATCATCTATGGTGCTTTAAATTCCTTTGCCCAAACGAATATGAAACGGCGTTTGGCTTATTCGTCAATTTCCCACATGGGTTTTGTATTGTTAGGAATTGCATCTTTCACCGATTTAGGTATCAATGGTGCAATGTTGCAAATGATCTCACATGGTTTAATTGCTTCAGTGTTATTTTTCTTGGCTGGTGTAACTTACGATCGCTCCCACACGATGATGATGGCAGAAATGGGCGGTATTGGTCAAGCTATGCCGAAAGTATTTGCTTTATTTACAATGGGGTCTATGGCATCTTTGGCTTTACCGGGCATGAGTGGCTTTGTGGGCGAACTTTCGGTATTTGTGGGCATCACAACTAGCGATGTTTACACTTCCACATTCTGCACCGTCACCGTCTTTTTAGCCGCTGTGGGAGTTATCCTCACACCTATTTATCTACTATCCATGCTGCGTGAAGTATTTTATGGTTCTGGTGCAGCCCTGATTTGCGATATTAACAATGCCGATTTAGAAAATCAGGAAGATGAAGGAACGGCTTGTTTTGGTACAGATTGCCTGTTACCAACGGAAACTGTATACACTGATGCCAGACCCCGTGAAGTATTTATTGCTGCTTCTTTTCTAGTCCTGATTATTGGTATTGGTTTCTACCCCAAGGTAGCTATGCAAATGTATGATGCGAAAACTGTGGCTGTCAATGCTCATGTTCGCCAATCTTATACCATTATTTCTCAAACCAATCCTCATATTTATGCGAGTGGATTCTTGAATCCCCAGATTCCAGCGAGTGAGTTAACTCCTGTTTTGGGAACTTTAAAATAGGTAACTGACGACTAACACAAAGTATGAAGAATATATCCTCTAGCGGTAGTTGGGGGATTTTTTCTTCAGCTTTTTGAATAGTTATCGAGTGACTGACTTTATCTCTAGGACAAAGAGAGTTAAGATACACAAGGTTTCCCAACTTTTTCTATAGAATTTTTGTACTAATTAAACTCATGAATGCTGCTACCTTAATTCGCTTGACATCTTTATCACTCATCGTATTTTTGGGACTGCTATCACCTACCTATGCTGAGGGAAAAAAGGGATCTAATCCTGTTAGTCAAGCAAAACCTGCTGAAAAACCAAAACCAACAGAACAACCAAAACCTGTTGATACGGATCAACCTAATACCCTGAGTCCCACAGGAACAAGTAATAATCTTTTAAGTATAGAGGGAGGCGATCGCTTGATGAAAGAATCAACCGAAGCCGTTTCTAGTCAAAACTATGGACTAGCAGCCAAAAAACTCCAAGAAGCCCGCCAAGTTTATAATCAATTATCCAGCTTTTACCAAGACCTCAACTCTAGTTTTGCAGGTATTGACATTCGCGCCGCCGATGCCTACCGCAAAAATGCCTTAACAACAGCCCAAAAGCGCGATGAAGCCACCTATCAATTAGCCCTAGTACATCGAGCGCAAAATCAGCCAGAATTAGCCATACCTTTACTAGTGCAAGTCATCAAAAGTCAAAACCCCACCAGAGAACTAGGCACAAAAGCATACCAACAATTATTTGAACTAGGTTTTGTAGATGTCCCCTTTCCGCGTCAAGGTAAAAAATAATCGGCAAATGCTAACAGGCAACAGCCAACCCCTACATATCTGTTAATAATAGAGAAGTAAGTTTTTCAGGAATGGCGATGATAAGTCCGCAACAGGTAGAGACAATGATCAAGGCAGAAATGCCAGATGCCCAAGTGCAAGTAAAAGACTTGACAGGTGGTGGTGATCACTATCAGGTAACAGTAGTTTCATCGCAGTTTGCAGATAAGGGACTGGTGCAACAACACCAACTCGTTTATGGCGCATTGCAACAAGCCATGTCCAGCGAAGCGATTCATGCTTTAGCACTTAAAACCTACACTCCCGAAGCTTGGCAAGCAACAAACTAATTTTAGATTTTAGATTTGGGATTTTGGATTAAAAAAACAAAATCTAAAATCGTATCAACTCTTGAATTTCAGTAACATAAGGAAATAACTAATCATGACCCCAGAAACCAAAGCAAGAATTGATAACTTGATCCAACAAAACAAAATTATGGTTTTCATGAAGGGCAACAAATTAATGCCCCAATGTGGTTTCTCTAATAACGTTGTCCAAATTCTCAATACATTAGGAGTTCCCTTTGAAACCCTAGACGTACTTGCAGATTCAGAAATCCGTCAAGGCATCAAAGAATATTCCAACTGGCCTACAATTCCCCAAGTATACGTTGATGGCAAATTTCTGGGCGGTTCTGATATTTTGATTGAAATGTACCACAACGAAGAATTACAACAGTTGGTAGAAGTAGCACTAGCTTCTTAAGATCATTTATTAGGTGTAGGTTGGGTTAAGGAACGCAACCCAACACCTGATCTCTATTAGCAAAAATTTCAAATTTATTTTTAAATATTAAATTATTTATTACTAATATTTTTTACCAAAACTATGAATAATAAAACGAAGATAGAAGATTGTGGTTATACATTCATAGGTTCAGCCGTTGATAATTTAGTTCGCCATTTTGAAGGTCAATCATCCCTACAATTATATCCTGACTTTCGAGAACGGCGAGAACGTGCCAATGAATTATTATTTGATTTAGTGGGTAAACAACCAGGCTTGTTTTATATTCGTCGTCAAGGCACAGGAAAAGAATCAGGAGAAGAGATTTGGGAACTAACTATAGCCACAGACCAAGATAACTTTCAACTTCCCAAAAAATTAAAAAAGCTAGGGAAAACTCTAGCATTTAAAGCTGCCATTCGTCAAGATGGACATGGCGGATTTAAAATTTTATCAGCTTATTTACTACATGAATTGCGGGGAAATATTGACGGCTATGCTTTACCCTATTGGTTGCGACTAAGCCCAAATCATCAACATCGTTTGGACATTCCTAAACCATTATTGGCAAAAATCAAAAATATGCCAATATGCGGCAATCATGTCCCCACAGAAGATCAACTTAAAGCCTGGAAAGCCTTCTTAAAAGTAGAAGAACGTATTGCTAAATCACGCCAATTTTGTGTATCTTTTTTGCTTGCTAACAATAGCTCAAATTCTCGACAAATCGCGTTAGAAATTAAAGTTAATTCAGCCACATTAGATGGTTCTGAAGAGAATATTTTAGGTGTGGATAATTTTTGGGAACGAGTCAAAAAAGCCAAAAACCAGGAAGTTAACTTTCTCGATTCCGTACCTACAGATAAAAATCGTCGCCACAGTCGTCAACTAGGAACTATTGAAAAAATTGATCAAAAACATAATCTTATTCATGTTCGCCTAGAACGAGAACTAATCGAATATATAGCCAAAGGTAATTATCAACTTACCAATAAAGGCTACTTATTTTTTGATGCTGCTGGAGACATCAAACAAATCGAACGTAAAGAAAAAGCCCTAGAACAATTAAGACAAGGACGCACTCAAAATCCCTACTTAGGTAACTTTTTATTCGACTCTTCTCAAGCTAGACCGATTATCAAAAGAATTAAACTTAACTCAAAAGACTTATTATTATCCTCCGCAAATACTGGACAAAAAGCCGCAGTTGAAAAAGTCCTTTCCGCAGATGATTTAGTGCTAATTCAAGGACCACCAGGGACAGGAAAAACTACCGTAATTGCGGAAATTTGCTATCAGGTAGCCTTACGTGGAGGACGGACATTAATTACCTCTCAAGCCAATTTAGCCGTTGATAACGCCCTCAGTCGCTTAGTTCACAATCCCGTTATTCGTGCTATTAGAAAAGGACGAGCCGAAAAAGTGGGAGAGGAAGGACAGCCATTTTTAGAAGATCAAGTAATTGGTACATGGCTACAAAATACCGCCACTGACTGTGAAAATAATCTCAGTCAACGTCACGAAAATATAAAAATTCTCAATCAATTATTACTGTTATTACCACGATTCACTGACTATTTTCTGGCAGAATCAGAAATCAACCAGCAACAGAATGAACTCAAAACTGAAAAACAAAATTTAGAAGCAGCTTATCAAAATCAACAGCTTGAATATCAGCAAACATTAATCAAGAAAAAAGAAATTGAATATTTAATTACTGGGTTAGAAAATATCCTAAAAAATCCCACAAATATAGATTGGGAATCTTCAGAAATCAACAATTTTCTACCACAAATTAAACCTTACACAGAAAATAACCAACAAGTAGAAGATTTTCGAGAAAATGTGCGTCAATCTATCAAATGTATTGAAGAACTGGGTTTTGTCCGTCCAGGTTTTGGTGCATTTGGGTTAGCGGTTTGGTTACAGGAAAATATCACAACTCATCTTTCTGAATTTAAACCAGGATTAAAAAATGCTAATGATGTCGGTTTAGCTATTTCCGAAGTAGCAAAATTAGTTTATATTTTCCAACAGCATTCTGTATCCTTGGAGAAATTAGAAACAGATTATCAAAAATTTAATAACCAAAACGATTTACAGCCAACCATCCAAATTTGGGAAAATCGCAAACGGGAAATTGATTATATTATTGAAGCCATTGTCGAATGGAAATCTACAGCTAACAATAACTTATATCAAGTCTTAAAAGAATGTCAACAATCTAATTTAGTTTTAACAGAAAATATGGTAGATTTACCATTAGGTTTATTGATGTTTGCCAAGACATTAAAATTAACTATTGTTCCTAAAAATTATCAAATCAGTTTACCCGATTGGGGAGTATTAACAAAAGCCATAACTTATGAAATAGAAGGTAACTTTACAGATAGAAAAGGTAAAAAACATGATTTTAGTTATTTTTTACAGCAAAGTTTTAGTCAAATTCCTATAGTATTATCAAAACCAGATCAAATTCAATGGCAAACAACCTATCAAAAACTCCAAAATTATCAACTCCTCAACCCTAAACAGCGAAAATTGCTAGTTGAAAATACGCAAGTCTTTTTAATTAGATTGGAAAAAACTTATGGTAATTCCTTTGAATGGAACAATATTGAAGCTACTCTTACCCGCATTACCCAAGAATTACTAGATATTATCTTAGTTCATGCCCGTCAATGTGTTTTAAGAGTTAAAACTGAAGCTGAACAACAATTACAAATCTTACAACAGCAATTTCAAGAACTTCCGCAAAATGCAATTTCTTCAGAACAAATATCTGAAGCTAAATTTCAGGTAAAAAAAAGCAAAGAAACTGCTAATTTAAAACTGGCAGAAGTTATTAATAACTTACAAGCAATTCATAAACAGCAAAATATCCCTGCACCATTAAGGATTCTTGCAGAAAAATATCTGACTAGACAAGCAAATATTTGGGAACAACCACAGGAATTTTCTCAGCAAGTTAAGTTTTGGGAAAATCGTGTTAACGAAGTGGAAACTCTGATTTCCTCATTAGCACCTTTTACGATTTTAGAAAATATTAAAAACTCTTTAAATCAGGAGTTTATCAATTTGCAAGCAGAAGCTAATCTTTATCAACAAGAAATTGCAGAATTGCAAATAAAAATATCTGATTTAGAACAGCAATTACAATTACAGTTATCAGATAGTTTAATTAGCGAACGAAATTGGTGGCAGTCAATTTGGCAAACAATCCCAGATAAATTCAAACCAGAATTACCTAATGATAATTTATTTGATTCTGACTGTTTATGCAGTATTCAAAATAAATTTAAGTCATGGAAACGACAGCTAAAAAGTGAAGAAAATTATTTGCAAAAATATCAAAACTTTGTGCAAGATTGGGTTGCAAAACTTCGTCAACCTTCAGAACAAGATAGTAAAGATTTAAGGGGAATTTATTTAGATAATGCTAATGTTGTCGGGATTACTTGCGTTCAAGCAGCAAATTATAATTTCTCAGAAGAATTTCAATCTTTTGATGTTGTAATTATTGATGAAGTTAGTAAATGCACTCCTCCAGAATTGCTAATTCCGGCTTTGAAAGGTAAAAAATTAGTCATGGTAGGAGATCATCGGCAATTACCACCTATGCTTGATACTAGCACTGTGGAAGAAGTTGCGAAAACTATGGGTAATACCAGAGAAGAATTGCAATTTTTAGAAGAGTCATTATTTAAAAGTCAGTTTGAAACCGCTGATAAAAGCATTAAAAAAATGCTGAATACTCAATATCGAATGCACCCGATGATTATGGGCGCAATCAATCAATTTTATCATGGTAAATTGGAATGTGGGATTTTAGAACCTGACACAAAACGCGCTCATAATTTAGCAGGGGAAATTATTCAACCGTATCATCATCTATGTTGGGTGAAAATGCCTAGAGAAAATGAATTTCAAGAAGAACGCAATGGCACTTCATTTTTGAATACTAAAGAAATTGATGTAATTGAAAGTATCTGTCAGCAATTTGAGCAAGTTTGGGTGAATAAAGTTGCAAATGGAGAACCAAAAAAAGAAATAGCTGTAATTACATTTTATGGTGCTCAATTAAGGAAAATTGATGAACGGTTGCAATCTGAACTTTTCCCTTCTTTACAAATTAGAACGGGTACAGTTGATAGATTTCAAGGTATGGAAAGACCGGTAGTAATTGTCAGTATGGTGCGGAATAATCAGCAAGGAGATGTGGGATTTGCAAATAAACCAGAACGGGTGAATGTGGCTTTTTCCCGCGCTCAAGAATTATTAGTAATTGTCGGTTGTCACGATTTATTTACAGCTAAACCCGGTACAGTGGGTAATATGTATTCTGAAGTTGCCAACACTGTTAATTATCATGGAGGTTTTATTGATGTTTCCAGCTTCTGTAGTTAAACAGATTGATGAAAATCTAAAATATATAGTGGAGAAAATTGAAGCTGAAAATTCTGGTTTGTTAGTTTTAGCTGCGCGTCAATTTGGCTATACCGTAATTCAAAATTCCTTAGAATTAACTATTAAAGAATCTCGCAAATTTAATGTCTTAGAAGAGTTTATTATTCGTGCTGGTGTGGAGTTTAATCCCCCTCCTACAGCTAATGATTTAGCATCTATTTTAGGACTAGATTCTATATTTGTTAAAAGTACAATTTCTAATCTACAATCTTTACAAACTCTAGCAGATACATCTCAAATCACTGTCACAGCAGAGGGGAGTTTATTTTATGCACAGGGTTCTGTACCTAAACCTCCATACTCTATTCAAATTTATGCAATTACTGATAATTTAGCAGGGAAAATTACATTTCAATATGAGTCATTAGAAGATGTTGTAATTAAGCAGCCAAATTTAGCAGAATTTGTGAATATAGAAGCGAAAATTCCCGCAATTTCTAGGTTACAACTTGCAGATATTCAGGAAATTATTCAATCTTGCAATTTACCTCTTCATATCCCCACAGAAGGTAAATTTGTGACTGATTTTAAAGTGAAAGGTATTGCACAAACTATTGAGAGAAATATATCGCTGTTTGTGATTTTTGATGAAAATCTCAATAAATTAAATATCGAAATCAGAAGTGGTAAGGAAATTTTAGAAGCTGCTACCAAGAAGATTGAAGAATTGTACAATGAAAAAAAGATATCCTTAGAAGAGTTGTGTCAATTATCTGTAAAATCAGCACCTCTATAGCTTCGGTTAAGTTTTTATTAGGAAAAAATGGTTAGATATTCAATACCTTGTCCAAATTGAAAAAGTCTTAATTTGTAGGTTGGGTTGTTCGCGTTAGCTTTGCGAAGCAATCGGTACAACACCTAATAAATGTGTTGGGTTGCGCTGTCGCTTAACCCAACCTACTAAAAATGGACAGGGTATTGATATTCAATTTAAATTGAATTTAAATTCAAAACTTATGTAAATAATAATGTATTATTAATCTGCTCTTAAATATAAAATGTTTTAATAGTTTTTTAAATTGACAAATAAACAAAAAAATTCGTAGTTTTTCACTCTCCCCCCACTTTCGAGAGTTTATAGGGTAGGTAGAAGTA
>NZ_VIKX01000199.1 GCF_009711935.1 Dolichospermum sp. UHCC 0259
TTTTCTCCATAAAAGAGGCGCAAGAGCCTTAATTTCTTACTATATTTCCGTTTTATATATTTAATTTCTTCTCGTAAACCATCAGCATGAATAAGACCAACGTAGCCTCCAAATTTAAACTCACCTTGGTTATTATAAATAGAAATATGAGGAACATGAGCAAAGTTATCACGTAACTTGAGATGTCCACTTCCATCTACAAAATTACAGTATTCTTCTGTTCCAGGAATAGTTTTTTCTAGGTTTCCTAGAATTCCAAAAGAAGTCATACCAGCAACTTTTTCTAGTCTTTTAATTACCAAATTAATAATTTTTTCCCCATTACCTAAAATATGATCTGTAATCATTTTAGCCGTTTGGGGACAATTCCAATAACCAATATGAGCGTCTGCTGCACCGGCAGCAATAGCACCTAAATCAAGAAGTTTATTAATAGCGGTAATATCACTTACTGTTTTCGCTATTTGACGCACAAAATCTTCTAAATTATTTGCATTATCAACAATAAATTTATCTGTGACAGAAAGATTAGAATCTGGTTTTATTTCCAAACTAGAACTAATTGGATAAGCAATCATATCTGAAGAATGAATAATATTTAGCCACCTTAAAGGATATTCTTGTGATTTACACCTTAGTTTTACTTGTTCAGCTTGAATATCTAAAAGCATATTAAATAAAATGACTGGTGAACCCATTGTTGTAATGCTTTTTAACTGAACCTTTTCATTAATTAATGACCGAAACTTCAAAGCTGCATCACCATTTTCAAATTTATCTGAAAACAACATATCCCATAAAATTACAGTTCCCATTGAATGAGCAATTATATGTAAGTCTTTTTCCTGTGAGTGATTTTTAATAAAATCTTCTAAATGTTGAGTAATTGATTGTCTGATTTTCGCTCCTTTTTCATGATTCAAATAAGTAAAAGCATCACCTACAAAATCAGATATAAAACCTTGTCTTAATTCTTGACCACGTAAGATATCTTCAGTATTAATATAGGGATTTTCTTTTTTAAATTTTTCTAAGTCCTCATGAATGAAATTCCAGATTTTACCTTTATTATTTATAATATCTGCATAAAATCCAGAATGAAAATGAGGTAATTTTTGCCCTCGTTGGGAGAACTCTGTTTGAATTAAGGTTTTCAGAGGTTCAGCAAATTTAGTCTTATATTCTGCAACACCGTGAATAAAAAGTACAAGCATGGCTATATTAATGTAGAAACAAAAATATTATAAATTGATGATGATAAATCAGTAAGATATGTATAAAGAACTTAATACAATGGATTAGAAAATGATTATAAATAATAACTTTCTAAAATATAAACGATAGTATCACAAAATGGTTTATATTTTCCATCATTATCCAATTCTAAATAATCCTTAATAATATTCTTAATTTCCTCTTCATTAAAATCATCATCCTCTAATAATTCTAATTCTGCATCAATCGCAGCTTGGCGCATTCTTTGTAATTTAGAAATATTCAAGGATAGATTTTCTATAGTTGTTTCAGCGGCAGATTTTTTCGTTGCTTCTTCTGTAGGTAAAATTTCACCAGCAGCAGAATATTTAAAAAAATCTACACAATTTGCTAGTAATGGTGAAACTAATAACTTTTCATCATACCAATTATCTTTCTTGTGTCCACAATGCACTGGTACACGGGGTTGAGTATTATCTTCTCCTTGACAGGAAACTATAAGATTAAAATAATCAAATCTTACAGTTTCATCTATACCTTGAGGTTTAAAATGTTCAATATGACAATTTCCTTTATCTATAGCAACACCACAATAACAACAAATATAACCTTGTTCTTTTAATAAAGTTTCTAGAAGCTGACCTTTAACCCCACTTCTTCCAAAACTTTTCCAAGTAGGTATTTTATCACCTTGCTTGATTTTCCATGTAGATAAACTACTTGGTTCTACACTTTTTTGAATATATTTCATTTACGCAAACTTCCTTTTCTCCTAATTAAAATATCTGCTTTTACAAACTGTGCTTCATCTTCACCAATTTTTTCAGCTAATTCTCCTCTTAATTCTTTAGCACCTTCTAAATCTCCAGCATCAATTAAACGAAATAATTGTAAAAGTTCTTCTTTTATTTCCTGCGGACGTTCAGGAACATCCATTAAATCTTCTAAAATTTGATTACTATCTCTACCATAGGAACTTTCAGGACGTTTAGCAATTATATCTGTATCTGTTTTTTCTAGAATATAAATTCCTTGAGGTTGAACTTGACTAATTACTTGAGGAGAATGAGTAGTAACTATAAACTGACAATTAGGAAATGTTCTAGTTAAAGCTGGGATAATTTCTCTTTGCCATTTTGGATGTAAATGCAGTTCAATTTCATCAATTAAAACCACTCCAAAACCATGAAGGGGATTTTCTAAACCAGGGTTAGCAATAGCTAATCTTCTCGCTAAATCTCCTACCATTGCTAACAAGCATTTCTCACCATCTGATAATTGATTAACTATTAATTCTTCACCATCTTTTTGTAATGTCATTCTCAAAGGAGAACGACGTACACGCAATTTAGTAAAATTGGGAATTAATGAAGATATGGCTTGTCTAACTGCTTCTAATTGTTTATCTCGATAATCAGGATTATTTTCTAGACGTAATTCATTTTCTAAATCTTCTTGTTTTCTAAACCATTCAAAGAAAATTCTAAACTCACTTCCTGTACCACTGACTGCATTTTCATAAGTATCTATTTGTTCAAATGAATGTTGTTTGCGGATTTTTAAGGGAATATCCAGAACTGCACGATTAGTTGAATAATAAATAATAACAGGAAGATTGTATTCCTCAGATAAGGATGAGGATAATTTATGTTTAATATTTTCAGCAATCTTGTTTATTTCAGACAAATTTGTACTTGTATCTTTCATCCGTCCTTTTTTCACCTTAGTCAAAGACCAAGTAAATTTTTGAGATTCAAAATCAGTTATTATTTCATTATGAGTTTCATTCTTATCATTTTTTATGTCTTCTTCAGTAAATAACCTTCCTGAAGCTGTTGAGTGTTGAATAGCACTAGAAAAGCGCGATAATAGAATGGCTAAACAATCAAGAATACTTGATTTACCTACACCATTAATACCAATAAATACTGTTGGTTCTTTTTCATCAAAATCTATTGTTAAATCACCAATTCCGCGAAAAGATTGCATTCTCAACTGTTTAACTCTCATAGTTTTCAATAAAAATTAGCGAAGTTTATGACATTTTATCTCATCTTTGTAATTCACTCAGTAGCAAGTAAAGAATAGATTATGAAGAATATTGTAATCCGTAGTTGACATATTAGGTGATAAATTCTTGAAAATATTGGTGATCTAAGAATGACTAATGATTAAAATAGAAGTGGTTAGGCGTTATGGGGTTTTAGGAAGATGAGTTGGACAGAAAAACTAGAGCAGTTAAAAGAGTTATTTACAGAAATGGAGCAGGCTTTAATAGCCTATTCTGGGGGGGTTGACAGTACATTGGTGGCGAAGATTGCTTATGATGTGTTAGGCGATCGCGCGTTAGCTGTAACAGCCGTTTCTCCTTCTCTATTACCAGAAGAATTAGAAGACGCGAAAATTCAAGCCGCAACTATCGGAATATCTCACAAAATTGTCCAAACACAGGAAATGGACAATCCCAATTACACATCTAATCCAGTCAACCGTTGTTATTTTTGTAAAAGCGAATTACACGATACCCTCAAACCCTTGGCTTTAGAGTTGGGTTATCCTTATGTAGTAGATGGTGTAAATGCAGACGACTTACATGATTATCGTCCCGGAATTCAAGCCGCAAAAGAAAGAGGTGCGCGATCGCCTTTAGCCGAAATTGGGGTGACTAAAGCCGAAGTTCGGCAAATTTCCCAACAATTAGGTTTATCTTGGTGGGATAAACCCGCTCAACCCTGTTTAAGTTCCCGCTTTCCCTACGGAGAAGAAATTACCATCGCCAAATTACAGCGAGTAGGTAGAGCCGAAATTTATTTACGAAACCTGGGGTGGCAAAATTTACGGGTTCGTTCCGAAGGTGATACAGCCAGAATTGAATTATCACCAGATAAAATTAAAGATTTTGTCTCAACTACAGATTTACCAACCCTAGTATCCGCATTTCAAAACTGGGGATTTATCTATGTCACCTTGGATTTAGAAGGTTATCGTAGTGGTAAATTAAATCAGGTTTTACCGCAAATTGCTGTCACCAACTAGTACAACAAGGTATAAATAAACCAACAATTCTCAATTACCAAGGTATTCTTACAAATGTACCGTAATCGCTATTTTCCCCAAGTCTTTGTCTTTATTTTCATGATTACTAGCTTGCTGGCTTGTAGTGTAACTGAAAATAGTACATCTGCAAATGCTAAAAATCCCCAACAGTCACAGTTAAGACAAAATAGTTTACCTCAGTCCATTTCTCAAAGAGTGCTAAGGAATGCTTCTAGAGTTTCTGGGTTGAAGATTTCTAATTTGAAAATTACTCAAATTACATCTACTAATTTTAGTAACCCGTGTATTTTTCAATTTAGAGAAATTTGTACAAAGGAATATAATCCTATCCCCGGTTGGATTGTCATTGTGCAAGTGGAAGAACAATCTTGGATTTATCATGTCAATAAATCTGGTTCACAAATTCTTTTAGATCCGAAAATTAGCAATAATCAATTACCCAAAAAAATTACCAATGGGGTTTTGAGTGATGCTTCTAAACGTTCTGGTTTAGCGATAAGTTCTCTGAAAATTACCCAGTCAACCCAGAAAACTTTTAGCAATTCCTGTGTGTTTAATTTTGGTGAAGTCTGCGCTCAAATATTTGATCCTATTAAAGGTTGGGAAGTAATTGTTAGGGTCAAAAATCAATCCTGGACTTATCATGTAGATATAACTGGTACACGCATTGTTTTAGATCCTCAAATTACTAAAATTTAAGAATCAAAGACATTTTAACAAAACTGCCTTTAATCTTAACGGATGACAAGGCGGTTAAAGATGAGATGTGGCAATGATTTCAGAAAATAAGGTAGCCGCCACAAGAACAAAATGCTACCACGATCATATCAAACAATATTTCAAAAACTCTGTGAAACGTCTCTACTTTTGGATAGATGAATAACTCTAGGAGAACAATTAGAAATTAGTTAAATAACTAGCAAAGGCGAAAAATGACTAAAACCAAAACTCAAGAACCCATTAGTAACTTAGAGTTTGATTTTATTAGTGTGCTGCATACTAAATCCGTAGCAGTTCAAGCTTATGAAAATTATATCAAAGATGCCAAAGAAGCTAATTCTCAACCTTGTGTAGAACTTTTCCAGAAATTACGACAATCAGAAATTGAACAAGCTCACGAAATTCGCCATCATCTTCAAGAAGTTATGCAGAAAGGCAAGATGTAATTAATGTTGGGGGCAGGTTTAAAAGATTAATGATTTAAACCCACCCCTAACAATTAACGAATATACTCTTTCAATACACTATTCCGATTGGGATGGCGTAATTTACGGAGCGCTTTAGCTTCGATTTGGCGAATACGTTCGCGGGTCACGTTGAAAATCTGGCCGATTTCTTCTAAGGTTTTCATGCGCCCATCATCTAAACCATAGCGAAGTCTAAGAACGTCTCTTTCACGGGGACTGAGACTGTCGAGGACTTTTTCTAGGTCTTCCCGCAGCAAGTTCTTAGAAACTTGATCTTCTGGTGTTTCTCCATCAGATTCAATGAAATCACCTAAACGAGAATCTTCTTCTTTACCGATAGGTGTTTCTAAGGAAATTGGCAACTGGGCAGATTTGGCAATAAACCGCAGTTTCTCGATGGTCATTTCCATGCGAGTGGCAATTTCTTCTTCTGTGGGTTTGCGTCCCATTTCTTGGGAGAGGAGTTTGGTGGTTTTCTTAATCCGAGAAATGGTTTCGTAGAGATGAACCGGTAAACGGATAGTGCGGGACTGATCAGCGATCGCTCTTGTAATTGCTTGACGTATCCACCATGTAGCGTAGGTAGAAAACTTATAGCCTTTTTCGTGATCGAACTTTTCAGCGGCACGAATCAAACCCAAACTACCCTCTTGAATCAAGTCTTGGAAGGACAAGCCCCGATTCATGTATTTTTTGGCAATGGAAACTACAAGTCTCAAGTTCGACTGTACCATCTTGTCTTTCGCTCTGCGTCCTACGTGCAGACGATAACGAAAGGTTGGTAATGGCAATGATACTTCTGCTGCCCATTCGCTGTCTCTAGGATCGCGTTCTAGGCGTTCACAAAGCCTTTCCCGCGCCCGTTCTAGTTCCAGTAATTCAGCAATTTTCCGCGCTAATTCAATTTCTTCGTCTGCGCGTAACAAACGAATCCGCCCAATTTCTTGCAAATACAGCCGAATTGAATCTTCGGTGTAGTGCTTTTTCTTGGCAGTTGGTGTCCGACGACGCGATTTAGCGGCTTTTCCAGACTTTGCGTCGTCCTCATCAGACTGAGGCTCTAAAAAATCATCAATTTCGCCGTCATCAGTCAGCAATAGGTCCTCTTCTTCGATTAAGAGTGCCTGTAGTTCGATCTCAGGCGGATTTATCATTTCTAGGTCAGGCTGATAAATATTATCGAGTACGTTGTTAGCCTGGTTCATGCCGCGTTCCTCATGCTCCTTGCAGAATCAGTTACTGAAGACATTATGATTACTTGTAGTGTGAAGTAATCTCTAGACCGAAAATGGGGTTTTGGCTGATTACCCTCAGATATTTTCGGTAATTTTTTTCCTGTTTGAGGCAGGATTTTTTAGTAAAAGTGGCCAATATCACTTTGTAAAGTGAGTTGCCTGCTTTTTTAATTGCCATACTCGCTTGTCCTACATATCACTTTTGGTTAACTGAACCTATAAACTCTAGATCCATCTTTTTCAAAAAGTTTCCTGATGCGGACGCAAGTGGATGACATTTGGTAGATTTAACTGTAAATACTGTTCCGATTGTAGCCTATTTCACAAAAATTACACTCTTTTCGTGCATTATTTATGAACTTACTTACTAAGATTAAGCCACCTTTATCAAAAAGACATTAAAAATGGCGGTAATACCATTAAATCTTGTCGAAAACTTTTTGGTTGGGCAGTGGCATTCTCATTAAATTAAAAGGTAGGCACACTTACTGCTTTATAAAACTTATACAAATTGTTCCTAACTGAACAAATAGTATTTATGTTCTGCTTGAACTTAATCCGAAGGCGGATATTTGTTTACAGATATTAGTTCTGATTGAACTAATTGGACATATCCACTATTAGCTAGTGATTGGTGTTTGTTTCCAGGCACTAACTCCTGTATATGCTATACCAAGAACTTGAACTAAGGAGTTAAAGTTATGGCATATTTTTAGCGAAGTAAAAGACGAATTCAGATTACTCTCAATTTAGCCTTATTCACACATTAGCGCAGAGTTGAGATTTCTACCCTGTGCAAGTTGACAAACTGTTCCTATGGTATACAACGATATTTTAATCAGGTGATGAATAATATTGTTGATAAAACTGCCCAATGATATATTTGGGTAAGTTAACGTATGTCAATTGTAATTATGAATACTTCGGATTTTAAGAAGGTGGCTGTCATCTGGTTATGAAAAGTTTTGTGTATGCTTACTAAGCTTTGCTTTGTAGATAATATCTAGTTGCGCTTTATAAGCATAGCAAATGCTTTCCCCCTTTGTGGAGAAAATTTATGATTTTTAGGGAAAAATTTATGGAAACAGGGAACAGGGGGAGGTAAAGGAGTAATTACCAATTACCAATCACCTATTACCCATTACCAATCACCTTAAATATCTAAATCTGTCATATTCAGTTTAGAACCATAGGTTTCAATAAATTCCCGTCTTGGTGCGACGCGATCGCCCATCAGAATGGTAAAAATCCGATCAGCTTCGGCTGCGTCTTCAATTTCTACTCGTTTGAGGGTACGAGTTTCTGGGTTCATGGTGGTTGTCCACAGTTGTTCCGGCATCATTTCCCCCAAACCTTTAAAACGTTGAATGGTATAGTTAGCGTTAGCCGGTAGGGTGGCAATATGCTGTTGCAGTTCCCGTTCGCTATAACAATACTGGTAATTTTTGCCCCGTTCTACTTTGTAGAGTGGAGGACAAGCAATATAAATGAAGCCTTGTTCAATCAATGCTCTTTGGTAACGATAGAAGAAAGTCAACAACAACGTGCGGATGTGCGCCCCATCTACGTCAGCATCAGTCATCAAGACTATGTGATGATATCGTAATTGTGTAGCGTTGAATTCTTCACCTTTGACACCTAAACCAAGTGCGGTAATTAACGATTGAATTTCGTTATTTTTATAGATTTTGGAGTCGTCGGTTTTTTCGATGTTGAGGATCTTACCACGTAAAGGGAGAATTGCTTGGGTGCGGCGATCGCGTCCTTGTTTTGCACTCCCCCCCGCGGAATCCCCTTCCACGATGTATATTTCCGATTCAGCAGGATCACGGGAACTACAATCTGCTAATTTACCGGGTAAAGGAGAGGATTCTAATACTGATTTGCGACGGACTAATTCCCGTGCATGACGGGCAGCTTCAGCAGCTTTAAACGCTTGGATGGCTTTATCTAAAATAGCATCAGCGATCGCCGGATGAAAGTCTAGATATTCCGTGAGAACTTCACCGACAAAAGAATCAACAATCCCGCGAACTTCCGTATTTCCCAGTTTGGTTTTAGTTTGTCCTTCAAATTCAGGATCAGGGACTTTCACGGAAATTACAGCCGTTAAACCTTCGCGGACGTGTTCACCACTAAGATTAGATTCACCTTCTTTAATTTTATTCCGTTTGCGAGCCGTCGCATTTAATGTCCGAGTTAAAACTGCTTTTAAACCTTCTAGGTGTGTACCACCATCAATAGTCCGAATATTATTAGCAAAACCGAGAACATTATCTGTGTAAGCATCAGTACACCACTGTAAAGAAACCTCTACCTGGACGTTGTTACGTTCCCCTTGGACATAGATAATTTCTTCATGGAGTGGTTGCTTTTCACGGTTCATGTAGGCGATATATTCCTTAATACCACCCTTGTACTCGTAAGTTTCTATTCTCGGTGTGTCGCTTTTGAGGATTTCTAAACGATGATCCGTAAAAATAATTCTGACACCTGCATTCAGGTATGCCAACTCACGCAAGCGTCCTGATAAAGTAATGTAATCAAATTCTATGCTGGTGGTAAAAATTTGTGTATCTGGCTTAAAGGTAATAGAAGTCCCAGTTTTATCTTCTGGGGAAGGTGTTGCTACCAATTCTGTAACGGGGAAACTCCGTTCATATCTTTGTTTATGTACCTTTTTATCTCGCCAAACCGTAACTTCTACAAACTCAGAGAGGGCGTTAACAACAGAAATCCCCACCCCGTGTAACCCACCAGAAACCTTGTAGCCACCACCACCAAACTTACCACCAGCGTGAAGAACAGTTAATACTGTTTCTAAAGCTGATTTTCCGGTTTTGGGGTGAATGTCTACGGGAATACCCCGACCATCATCTGTTACTGTAACAGAACCATCAGCATTGATATCCACTTCAACATGGGTACAGTGACCCGCCAAAGCTTCATCAACAGAGTTGTCCACTACCTCGTAAACTAAATGGTGGAGTCCTCGCGGACCTGTAGTACCGATGTACATCCCTGGTCGTTTGCGGACGGCTTCCAGACCTTCCAGAACTTGAATCTGATCGGCGCTGTAACTGCTCGTCATGAAAATTCTCCTGATGCTTGGGGTTAATATCGCCAAAAGGCGAAAAAAGTCAAATCACCCCAATAGTATATCACAAATGCCTTCCTGCCGTCTGTAGCGCAATTTAATGAGAAATTTATATAGGGGACTGGGGACTAGGGACTGGGGACTGGGGACTGGGAAGAATATTTATTTTGACTAATGACTAAATTAATTGTAATTTGTGGGGCGACGGCGACGGGTAAATCTGGGTTGGCTTTGAGTTTAGCACAAAGGTTAAATTCTGTAATTCTTAGTGCGGATTCTCGTCAAGTATATCGGGAGTTTGATATTGGGACGGCTAAACCAAATCTGGCTGAACAAAAATCAGTTCCCCATTATTTGATAGATATCTGTGAACCAACTCAAGTAATGACATTAGCCGATTATCAGGAACAAGCACAAGCTTTAATTGCTAGTTTGGGGGTTGAAACACTGTTGTTAGTGGGTGGGACTGGTTTATATATTCGTTCAATTGTCCAAGGAATGAAGATTCCTAGAGTTGCACCACAACCAGAATTGCGATCACAATTAGAATCTCTTGGTCAATATCAACTTTACCAGATGTTACAACAAGTTGATCTTATTGCGTCCCAAAAAATTCACGCTAACGATTTGGTGCGAACTTTGAGAGCTTTAGAAGTTTATTATACAACTGGTATGCCGATCTCTGAACAACAAGGAGAAAATCCACCAGATTATCCAATTTTGCAAATTTGTTTAGATTCTGATGCAGAACATTTAGATGTGAGAATTCGCCAGCGAACTGAGCAAATGATAGCAGATGGTTTAGTCGCTGAAGTTGAATATCTTTGTCAAAAATATGGTAATGATTTATCTTTATTAAATACTTTGGGATATCAAGAAATTAAGCAATATTTAGCTGGTGAACTTGCTTTAGATGAAGCTAAAGAATTAATTGTTTTACATACCAGACAATTTGCCAAACGTCAACGCACTTGGTTTAGACAATCTCCTAATCTTGAATATGTTAATATGGATAATCCTGATTTATTAGAAAGTGTTTGGCAAAGAATTAATCAATTTTTCTGATAGATTTTTTAAAATCAATTAACCAGAACTCTGAGTAGAATTTTTTAATGATGCCGATTTCTTACCCTTTCTGGACTACCTGTAGGAATTGCAGCGATTAATTTTTGGGTGTATTCTTCTTTGGGGTGGAGATAAATACTTTCAGATGTACCAGATTCAACTATTTTCCCCTGATTCATCACCAAAATGCGATCGCTCAAAAATTTGACTACACTTAAATCATGGGAAATAAAAATGTAAGTTAGTTGAAAATCCGCTTGTAATTCTTTCAATAAATTTAAAACTTGCGCTTGCACAGATACGTCTAAAGCTGAAACTGACTCATCACAAATAATAAACTTAGGATTTAAAGCCAAAGCGCGAGCAATACAAACTCGTTGACGTTGACCACCAGAAAATTGATGAGGATATTTTTTCATATCATCTGCACTTAAACCCACCCGTTCCAACAATTCTACTACCCTCGTTTGTCGCTGTTGTTTCGACTTCCCTACCCCATGAATCAACAGAGGTTCTACAATTGCTTCCCCAATTTTGATCCGGGGATTGAGGGAACTAAAAGGATTTTGGAAAATAATCTGCATTTCTCGTCGTAAATGCTGCAAAGTTTTCCCACGTAAGTGCGTAATATCCTGTCCATTAAATAATATTTTACCGCTCATCGGTTCGACTAATCGCAACAGTGTTCTACCTAAAGTGGTTTTACCGCAACCAGATTCTCCCACCAATCCCAAAGTTTCCCCCGGAAAAACATCAAAGGAAACCCCATTTACAGCCTTATGGTAACGTTTTGTGCTACCAAATACTCCCCGGACTGGAAAACCGACTTCCAAGTTACTAACGGTCAACAGCGGTAGTTGTGAACGAATATTTGCTAATCTGGCGTTCATCTCTTCCCCAGTAATTTCCGCTGGTTGTGCAGGTTCTTTAGTCTGAATTGTCACTTTTCCAAATTCATCTTCTGTCACATTCATGTAGTCAGAAACAGTCAGTAGTTTGTGGGGACGACGATTCAGACTAGGACGACAAGCTACAAGTCCTTTAGTATAAGGATGTTGGGGGTTATTAAAAATTTGTGTTGCTGCACCATATTCGACAATTTTACCTTTATACATTACTGCTACTTGGTCAGTAATTTCCGAAATTAAACCCAAATCATGGCTAATAAAAATCATTGCCATATTGCGGCTTTGTTGCAGTTCATATAACAATGATAGAATTGTTGCTTGCACGGTCACATCTAAAGCTGTAGTTGGTTCATCAGCAATTAATATAGATGGATTACAAGAAATTGCCATTGCAATCATTACCCGTTGCAATTGTCCTCCAGATAGCTGATGTGGATATCTTTCCAGCATAGCTTCTTTGTGTTCTTTCACCAACTGTGCTAATTTAAAACTACCTGATGCGGATAAATCATGATCAAGGTACTGTTCCTCAATTTGTTCATCACTAGGTAAAAGTTTAACTTCTTGCAACCCGGCGATCGCAATTCTTTTGGCTTCAATTGCATTCACATTTTGATGGCGCATAATAGCTTCTTGCAACTGAAACCCGATACTATAAACCGGATTTAAAGAACTCATTGGTTCTTGAAAAATCATCGCAATATCACCACCACGATAAAGCTGCATTTCGTCCGGTGATAATGTTAATAAATCTAACGGTTGTCCACTTGTCCGAGAAAAGAAAATTTCCCCTCCACTCACTTTTCCCGGATATTGCAACAAACCCATAATTGCTAAAGCCGTAACCGACTTTCCACTTCCCGACTCTCCCACGATTCCTAAAGTTTCACCCTGATGTAGCTGAAAACTAATATCATCAATAGCTTTTACTTTACTGCTATCACTGATAAATTCAACTTGTAGATTGCGAACCCCTAAAACTATTTCTTTCATAACACCAATTACCAATTACCAATTACCAATTTATAACTTCGGCAAAACATCTGGTAGCAATTGTCCTGGAAGTTTAGACAAAGCTAAATTTTGTCCTTGAATTCCTAACTCATTGTGAAAAGTCCGAATTGTATTAACAATATAACCGATTGTTATGTGATAGTTTTCTGTTTTTCTTTCAAATCCACTCAGTGCGTGTAGATGATTTTCTAAAGCAGATTGTAAATGTTGAGATAGGGTTTTTTTGTCACCATTAAAAGATAAATTTGTCACTAAATCATGATGAGCCAATGCTAAATTATTGTGTGTCACATATAAATCAAAATTTAAAGGTAGACTACTAAATGAGTGAGCCATATTTACAGCTTCTTCATAGGCATGAATACATAATTTTATAAGTTTTTGTTGATCTTCCTTAGTTGTTTGCGGCTGATTTGCTAAATGCCAGTAAGCGATACCCAGATTATTTTGAGTAGCAGCATAGGCTTGGGGAACATCAACAGATGTCCGATATTTTAGCGCTTCATTATAAACCTGAATTGCTAACTGGAGATTTTCTACTGGTTGTGCATACTGGGAAAGATTCCAATAAGCAGTACCAATATTATTTTGAATCATGCCATATTTTAGGGGTTCATCTGTCGGTTGATAGTGAACAACTGCTAATTTATAAGCAGCGATCGCCCTTGTCAAATGTTCCACAGGTTGATTATACTGTCCTAGATGCCAGTAAGCTGTACCTAAATTATTTTGACAAGCAGCATATTTTAAAGGTTCTATATCCTCCTGTCGGTAGCGCAAAGCCTCATCATAAGCCACAACCGCCAAATTCCAGTTTTCCACCGCGTCAGCAAACCTAGCCAAATCACCATAGGCAGTACCCAGGTTATTTTGAATACGAGCATAGGTTTCCGGCTGCGTATCACCTGTAATTAACTTGAGCGCTAACTTATAAAAATCTATCCCTTGCTGAATATAAATCTTGGCTTCTTCAGAATTATCAGGAATCCGGTGCAACATCCAGTAAAGAGTCCCCAAATCATTCAAAATATCTGGAAGTTGTGGAGAACTTTCATCATAACTAACAGCCTCTTGATAAGCCAGAATTGCTATCATTAAATTTTCCACAGTTGCTTGTCCTTGCTCAATCTGCAACCGATAGAAATTACCAAGATTCTGATAAGCTATTCCTAAATCTTCTCCCCTAGCCTTTTGAATATGTAACTGTTCAACCTCCCCAAGTATTTGTTGAATTTGCTCACTATCATCAGCATTTATTGTTGCCTTAATTAATCCTTGTAACTCTTGATTAATATGAGATAAGGTAACTTCACTCTGATTCTTGGTAATTTGAGGAGATATAACAGGAGATTTTTCTGGTATTTCTGTGATTAAATCTGTAGTTGTTTTTAAAGGTAAATCAGGATTATTTGTGAATTTTATATCTGGAGAAATTTTTTCCTCATTCACAATTAAATGATCTAAATTTTCTCGTTCTAAACTACGGGAGTCAGCCACAACTTCTGAATAACCCCTATTATCTATAGTTGGTGTCGGTTCTCCCTCAAATACAAATACACCGGTGCGACAATGCCAAAATTTGGGTGCTGATTGCTGAATTGCAGACAACCAAGGACGAGAAACCCAAAATAACAAACTAGATTCTAAAAAACGGCTAGATTCATCACCAGATAAATGTTGTTCACTTAAACGGAGATAATTCAAAAACAACCGTTGAACTGCGACTGGTTCTTTAGTCAGCATTTCCACCCCCACAATCTGAAATCCTGGAATTGGTAAAGGACGACCAGGATTCTCTGTTGAACCTCCAACCAGTGGAGGTGGATAATTAGCTAACCATTGGTTAATTTGTGCAATGGGATTAGGATCGCTTAAATTTAAGCGTATTGTCACCAATCGTGGATAGGCTGGTGTACTAAAATCTCCCACATTGGCTCGTTGATATAGAACTTTGCCCACCGGATAAGCAAGGGTTGAGTGTAAACGTGCTGCTATTCGGTTTCTTAAATGTAAATCATCACATATAGCAAATAAAATTTGTCTACGTAAACCCAGACTCAGAGCAAGTTTTAGGCGTTGATATACTTGCCGATTCAAACCAATGTTCTCTGTGTGGACAGTTTCATTCACGCTTGTATTTAGTTGGGTTTTAGCCCTTGTTTCTGTATACATCCCGACTGAAATAAATTAAATATTAATGTCACATCTCATAATTTGGATTTTCACGGAGATGTTTTCTTTTTCAGGATGAATCAAGTTTTACGGGCTAGAATATCAAAAAAAGACTATAATTATATTTGTATTTCGCCATTCTAGCAAAAAATCAGGCTCTTGATCAAAATAAGAACCTGAAATCAGAAAAAGCTGTCATTTAAAGGATAGTTTGCCAATTAACTACCATTGGAAACAGAGAAGGCCACAAAAATTACTACACCAACTAAAAACGCTGCTGCAACTCCTAGAATAATGTAAGTACGCTTCTGAGAGTTAGTTGGAGGTTCAGCTTGATAAACCTTGGGTTCTTTAGCAAAGTTATTGAGAAGACCACCCTCTTCGTTTGTGTAAGGCATGAAGTGATTCCTTATTATTTTTCTTTACTTAATGTTAAACAGATTTTACAGCACTCTCATAAAAATAAACAAATAATTACATGAATCTCAAGAATTCAGGAGTTACCGAGTAAAACTGGCTTGCTGTCTGGCTTTGAATTTAGATCCTGTACTTCATTAATCTGCAATCTGCGGTATCTTGACAAAATAGACAACTCATGTTTTATTTTGTGCAATTCTGTTTTACCTGACTGCTAAATTTAGGAATAGAATTCATTCCTAATTGAGTGCAAAGTTCAAAGTTCAGTTACATGACTATTTTTCATAAAATTTTTGTTACACTGTCAATAGTTATTTATATTTTTGAATCTCAATCAAAACATCAAAATTATGCAAAGAATCTCTATAGAAAATTTTGGCCCAGTGAAAAAATTTGAGGCTGATGTTACCGATGTTATGCTGTTAATTGGACCACAAGCAAGTGGTAAAAGTACAATTAGTAAGACAATTTTTATATTTAAGTCTATTAAAGATGAAATTCTTAATTATATATATGCCGATAATCTAGCATATTTTTTGCCAAATGATCATAGATATAATGACTTATTAATGGTTATAAAATTCAATTTTGCCCAATATTTTGGACTAAAACCAGATTATGCAGAATTTAGAATTACGTATCAATATTCAATTAAAAAACAAATAACAATTTATAAGTCCGAAGATAATCTAGATGTAAAATTCAGTTTTAACTTAGAAAATGAATTAAACTTGCTAATTAAAGAAATTTTAAATTACAAGATTATTTCTCAAGAACAACATAATCCATTTAAGTCATTAGAAGAATTACGAGAATTAGAATCAAACAAAAGATTACAGTTTAATTATTTTAAATTACGTATTGATAAAATCTTTGAAGAAACACACTCATCTGTATTTATTCCTGCGGGTAGAAGTTTGATGTCTACATTAACAGATCAACTTCAAGAAATCAAAAATCCAGATACATTAGACTATTTTACCAAATCTTTTGTAGAAAGAATTAATTTATTAAAAACTTACTTTACTGATGACTTAAATACTCTCATTCAAAATAAAGATGTTGCTTTAAATCTAGGTGATGACTTATCAAGACTATTAAAAAAAATCCTCAAAGGTAAATATAGATTTAATGCTGATATTGATAAAGAAAGAATTTATTTTAAAAATAACCAATATGTGAAACTACAATATGCTTCTTCAGGACAACAAGAATCTGTTTGGATTTTATTGCTGATATTTAGATATATTTTAGATGGAACGAGTGTATTTATGGTTTTTGAAGAACCGGAAGCACACCTTTATCCAGAAACCCAAAGTGATATTGTAGAACTGATTGGATTATTAGCAAATGTTTATAACAATCAAATAATCATTACTACTCATAGTCCTTATATTTTATCATCGTTTAATAATCTTTTATATGCTCACCAAGTGGGTACAAATAAAGTTGGTGATGAAAGAGAAGCAGTAAAAAGTATTGTTAATAGTAAAAGTTGGATTGATCCAAATCGCATTTCAGCTTATTTTATATCAGAAAATGGCTATGAATCCATTATTGATGAAGAACTGAAATTAATCCAAGCTGAAAAAATAGATAGCGCATCCAGTATAATTAATGACAGGTTTAATTATCTATTCAATCTGGATGACTAAAGTATGTGTAACGATTTTTTTCGAGAAAGTGAATGTAAGGAATTTTGTGATACCAGAAAAACTATAGTTGTCAAAGATTCAGGAAATAAACAAGAATATAGAGTCACCAACGAAAACGGTAAAGAGATTTGTAAAATTAAAGTAGATGGTTGTTTAATTAAAGATGGTGAAAGATGTGATTATCTAATTTTATCATGTGAAGATAAATCAGCATTTTTTGTAGAATTAAAAGGACATGATTTACAAAAAGCAATTGCACAAATAGATTCATCTATAAATAAACTGATGAATGACATAAAAGAATTCAAAATTTATGCACGTATTGTATTAAACAGAACACCAAGCCCTGATATTAATAGTTCTATAGAAATTAAGCTCAAAAAACGTCTTAAACAACAAAATGGTAAAGATTCTGGTGATCTGATCAAATATAAAAGTCAGATTTTAACAGAAACGTATGTAAATAGCAAACAATCAGATCCCTCAACTTCTCAAACAAGTCGGGGATCTGAACAAAACAAAACTAAGCAGTAATAGTCCCCGTCAAAGGTGAACTAGCACTAGCGTAATTCTTCATTGGCATTCTACCAGCTAAATAAGCCATGCGACCGGCTACTGTGGCTAGATTCATCGCATAAGCCATTGCTGGGGCATTCTCAGCCAGAGCGATCGCACTATTAATTAATAACGCATCTGCCCCTAATTCCATCGCCTCAGCAGCCTCAGAGGGCGCACCAATGCCAGCATCTACCACTACCGGAATATTGGCATTTTCAATAATAATCTGAATATTGGCGGTAGTTTTTAGTCCTTGTCCCGAACCAATCGGGGCCGCTAAAGGCATGACTGTGGCACAACCCACTTCTTCTAACCGCTTGGCTAACATCGGATCAGCATTAATATAAGGCAATACAGCAAAACCTTCTTTTACCAACTGTTCCGCAGCTTGCAAAGTTCCAATCGGATCAGGTAGCAAATACTTGGCATCTGGTATCACTTCTAACTTAACAAAATTATTATCTTCCTGTCCCAATAACTTGGCCATTTCTCGTCCCAATCGTGCCACCCGCACCGCTTCTTCTGCGGTTTGACAGCCGGCAGTATTAGGTAACATCCAGATTTTACTCCAATCCAAGGCTTCTGCTAAACCTTCATGTCCTGGTGCATTGGTTTGTACCCGTCGTACAGCTACCGTGACAATTTGACAACCACTCGCAGTGACACTTTGCTGCATTTCCTGGATATTGCGATATTTACCTGTTCCCGTCATTAACCGAGATTTAAAGCTTTTTCCCGCAATAATTAATGGTGAATCGGGAATAATTAAATCTGATATTTCCGGGTGACGGTGTTCGTTAGTGGTAGGAGTCGCGTGAATTAACATTGGTGTAGTAGTAGATGACACAGCAGAAAAGCGAGAATAATGAAAATTAGCTAAAAGAGGATCTGCTTTTTGTTCGCAAATCAAATCAGCAATTAATGTGGCTGTAATTGGTGCAAGTAAAATCCCATTGCGATAATGACCAGTCGCAAAAGTTAAATTATCACAATCACTATGACCCAAAATAGGTAATTCATCGGGGGTAGCGGGACGAAATCCCCACCAAAGTTCCTGAATAGGATAATTTTCTAATTGCGGATATAGGCGAATAGCTGATTGTAATAAATTTTGAATCCCCCCAGGGGTATTATCCGCAGTAAAACCTACATCCTCGCTAGTTGCACCAATAATGATAGAGCGATTCTTTCGAGGAACAATGTAAATATTTTCACCAAATAACACCCTAGTTAAAGGTAATTCATTCAGAAAATCTGGGACTCGCAAACTCAGCATTTGTCCTTTGCGGGGACGCACTGGTAAAGGTAATAATTGATTTGCCCAAGCACCAGCAGCGACAAGATAATGGTCAGCGCGGAATAAACCAGTATTAGTTTGTACACCAATAACTTTTCCCTGTTGTTGAGGAATCGCTTCTACTGTAATTCCATCTTTGAAGACAATACCCAAAGAGTCAGCCGCAGTTCGCAGAACCTTAATTAATGCCCTGTTATCAACTTGCCCATCTTCAGGATACCACCAGCCACCCACCACATCTGCACCCAAACCTGGTTGATATTGGTTAATAGCATCTTGGTCTAACCAGTAAGCTGGGGACTGGGGACTGGGGATTGGGGACTGGGGATTGGGGATTGGGGACTGGGAATGGGAAGAAAAATATTCTCCTCTACCCCTCTGCCCCCCTGCTTGTTGACAAACTGGTGCGAGAATACCGCTAGGCCAATAACCCGTATTTAAACTAGTTAATTTTTCTAATTTTTCCGTCCAGTCTAAATATAAATTACGCGATCGCCTACATAAAGCCAACATCGCCTCATTAGGAATATTTTCCGCATCAGGAGCTAACATTCCCGCTGCGGCATGGCTGGCTGCGGCAGTAAAATCACGGCAAAGCACAGTTACATTTGCACCCCGCAATCTCAGTTCAACACCACAAGCCAACCCGATAATACCACCACCAATAATTAAAACATCATTAGTCATTAGTCAGTAGGGGCGCAGGGCCTGCGCCCAATCATTAGTCCTCAGTAAATAACTAATAACTCATAAATGGCTCACAAGGAGGCGAAAATTGGTCATTGGTCATTAGTTCTTTAAGTTTAACCTTTGACCTTTGACTTAATTTTTCCCTAATTACCACAAAGCCCGAATTGGTTCTTTCTTTTGACCTTCATTACCACTAGCACTTGAGTTAATCTCTGTAGTAGAAGTTTCATTAGTAGAACTGGAACTGTCATTACTACCACTCGTTTCTTGACTAATATTAGAAGAATTGTTAGTAGTTTCCGTAGAAGCATTACTTTGAGCTACACTCGTACGGCGGCTTTCACTGGCAGAATTGCTTCCGCTTGCAGTTTCTGACTCATTACCACTAATATTTTCCGAATCATTCCCATTGGCAGCACTATTAACATTAATATTAGCCGGGAGAACACTAGATGCTCTCCGTCCTTGAGGAACATTAGCAGTTTGTTGTCCGCCCATAGGAAAATTAATTCCCAGTAACGTACCTAGCAAAATTGCTACGCCGCCAGCCATTAAAATCAAGGGTGTCCATCTACCCATCTTGTTTCTCTCCTTGTAAACCTTCTGGTGTCCAAACTAATTGAGAACCTTGATCCCAAAACCCATGAAATTTGGTTACTTTGACATCACCTAAAACCTGAGTTTGACAAGCTAAACCCAAGCAACTTGCAGGAAAATTAGCAAAAAGGGAACGCCGCCGTGTTCACTTACGCCAATTTACTGTGGCCACTCACCTTCTACCTTAACCGCATAAGTACCACAAGTGCCAATACCTCTACTCAGATTTAACAGAATTTTGGGTAGTATTCCCTTAGGTTGTCTTTTGCATTAAAACAGCCTAGAATAGAGCTATTAACAATGGTCTTTCAAACCTCACCCTATAGAAGTTTTCGCAGCTTCTACGATACATATAGTAGTCAGGTAGACCGTGTTAGCTTATGGATTGATACTGCCAACACTTTTAGAGGGAAACAGGAAAAATGTTAGCCATTATTAGCATTTTTTTATCGGTATATTGAAATTACCGAAATAGCGTCTTGTCGTATGTTGGAACATCGCCGCAAAGTTGTCTCTCAGGTGTAAGTGTTGAACAAAGGTTCACCAAATTTTTATGACCAAAACTCCCTCAAATCAACTTTGGATCTATGACACTACTCTCCGCGACGGGACTCAACGTGAAGGACTATCAGTGTCCATAGAAGATAAGTTACGCATTGCTCACAAACTTGATGAATTAGGTATTCCTTTCATTGAAGGTGGTTGGCCGGGAGCAAATCCTAAAGATGTCCAATTTTTCTGGCAACTTCAAAAAAATCCCCTCAAACAAGCAGAAGTTGTCCCCTTTTGTTCCACCCGTCGTCCTCATACCAAAGCCGGAGATGAACCCATGCTGCAAGCGATTTTGGCAGCAAGAACGCGCTGGGTGACAATTTTCGGTAAATCCTGGGATTTGCACGTTACAGCCGGACTCAAGACCAGCCTAGAGGAAAATCTAGCCATGATTGGTGACACCATCGAGTATCTGCGTTCTCAAGGACGACGGGTAATTTACGATGCTGAACACTGGTTTGATGGTTATAAGCAAAATCCTGATTATGCTCTCCAGACACTCACAGCAGCAGTCACAGCAGGTGCAGAATGGTTAGTTTTATGTGATACCAATGGGGGGACTTTACCTCATGAAGTTTCGCAAATTGTGGAAGATGTTGTCAAGGGGACTGGGGACTGGGGACACTTCGGCAAGCTCAGTGCATCGCTGGGGACTGGGAATGAGGAAAAAACTCTTACCCAATCACCAATCACCAATCACCAATTACCCATTCCTCAAATTGGCATTCACACTCATAATGATTCAGAAATGGCGGTTGCTAATGCCTTAGCAGCAGTTATGGCTGGAGCTAAGATGGTGCAAGGAACAATTAACGGTTATGGGGAACGTTGCGGTAATGCAAATCTGTGTTCTGTGATTCCCAATTTACAACTAAAATTGGGTTATAGTTGTATCGGTGAACACCAGCTAAATCAACTTACAGAAGCTAGTCGGTTTGTGAGCGAAGTTGTTAATCTCGCACCTGACGAACACGCACCTTTTGTGGGACGTTCGGCTTTTGCTCACAAAGGTGGGATTCACGTCTCTGCGGTGGAACGTAATCCTTTAACCTATGAACATATTCAACCAGAATTGGTCGGAAATCAACGCCGGATTGTTATTTCTGAACAGTCTGGCTTAAGTAATGTCTTAGCGAAAGCTAAAACCTGTGGGATTGAATTAGATAAGGATCATCCCCAAGCTAGACAAATTCTTCAACGTATGAAGGAATTGGAGAGTGAAGGCTATCAATTTGAAGCCGCAGAAGCTAGTTTTATTCTTTTGATGTATGAGGCTTTATCCTGTCGTCAACAGTTTTTTGAAGTTCAAGGATTTCAAGTCCATTGTGATTTGGTAGAGGTGAAAGAATCTACTAATTCTTTAGCGACTGTGAAGGTAGCTGTTAATGGTAAAAATATTCTGGAAGCCGCAGAAGGTAATGGTCCAGTAGCGGCTTTAGATGCGGCTTTGCGGAAGGCTTTGGTGAATTTTTATCCCCAAATTGCCGATTTTGAGTTGACTGATTATAAGGTGAGGATTCTCAACGGAAATACAGGAACATCTGCGAAAACTCGCGCTTTAGTAGAATCGGGTAATGGTCAACAACGGTGGACGACTGTAGGAGTTTCTAGTAATATTTTGGAGGCTTCTTACCAAGCTGTGGTTGAGGGTTTGGAATATGGATTATTGCTGCATTTCCAAGCTGAAAAGGCGTTGAAAGTTTAGGAGGTGATAAATTTTGGTAGGGATATCTAATGTCTCTACCTAATTAATGTCACCATTCCTTAACCGACAAGTATTGGTTTACTGTCTTTTGCGCGAAACAGAAAAAGATCGCCCCCTTAGAGGTTGTTTGAAAAGTTTTAGGTTGTGATTTTAGGCACTTAAAGATCCCCCCTAACCCCCCTTAGCAAGGGGGGAACTAGAGTCAAAATCCCCCTTTTTAAGGGGGATTTAGGGGGATCTAAAAATATTTGATACACCATAAGGGACTTTTCAAACACCCCCTTAGCAATAAAGCCCACCTGAGTGGGCTAATGAGGTAGATTTGTGTAGAGAAATGCTATTAATAAGGATCGGAATCAAACCTTCCCCGCTTCACACTTCTGAGATAATAACCCCGTGACGGTAATTTATTTAAGTCGAAAGTGTCACCTCTAGGAACTCGCCAGATTTTGTAGTCGTGATAGGTGAGAGGAGTACCTTTTTCACAAATTTCTGGGGGATGATCTCCTAAGACAAAATACGCTGAACCTTTACCCACAACTTTAGCAATACCATATTTATCAACCAGTAAAGATGTTTGTTCACTAATTGCTATCCCTAATGCTTTTGCAGATACACCATCTTGAATTTGTCGGGCAATAAAAACCATAATTCTTCCCATTCTTTTGCGCTCATCAAAGTGGGTATCAATGATAGTTCCGCGCAAATATTTCCACTGGAAAAAATTATAGGTAAAGGTAATATTCCCGTAAGGATCATCAAGGGCTTCATGAGTTTCAATACTCTCTTCACAAGCACAAGAATCATAAACATATTCACTTTGAATCATCGCTCCGGCACTTGTACCACCAATAGCGCCCCCTTTATCGTAAACTGACTTGATAGCAACTTCTAATTTAGTGTTTTTCCAGTGGCGAATATATTCACATTGATCACCACCCGCAAAGAAAATTACGCCAGCATTTCTGACTTTATCAAAAATATCGGTTCTGTTCGCTTCTTGACGATTACGAATGATGAGAGTTTCTACATATTTGACACCTCTCATGCGATAAATTAACTGATTGTAATCATCATTACCAGCAGCACGAATGACTAAAACATTAACTTTATTGTCGCTGTAATTACCGCCTCTGACTTGATTAATCATCCATTGGATAGCGTCATCAACATCAGGCCCACCTCCACCTAAGTTATGAACTGGCCCAGCTAATTTAGGGAGTTTATAAGCTGGTTTAGAGGTGGGACTCTGGCTATCGGCGATGATATCTTCAAAGAACCGTTTTAACTTGGATGTTAAGCGATCTAGGATACGATTTACCATCTTCAATAAGCTGTTTTTTGCATTCTGCAAACGCTTGGATGTATTTAGGGATGCCTTTGTCATATTCAAATCTTGTCAAGCAAACAGCAATCATTTCTAACTTTCGCATTGTCCGGGGCTAAATTCCTAGCGTACAGGGTTGTAGTGTTTTTTTAGGGCAAATTATCAGCGTAATCTTTGATTCTCGTTACCAGACAATTTCTGCTCGTTCCTGCACTACTCTTTCATAAACCATTTCTGTTTGCTTACCTAATTTTGGCCAGCTAAATCTTTTTTCTAAATCTGCATAAGCGTTATTAACTAACCATTGACAATAATCTGGATTTTTCAAAACTTCTAATATTCCCCAAGCTACAGAGTCGGAGTTGTTTACCCAAGTGATAATTCCCGTTTTTCTGTGTTGAACTACTTCTGGTAAACCACCGGTATCGGAAACTATGACTGGTACACGGGAGGCAAAACTTTCTAAGGCAACTATGCCAAAGGGTTCATAAAGACTGGGAAAAACGGCACAGTCGGCAATGGTTTGAAATTTATCTAAATATTCATCAGTTAGAAACCCGGTAAAGTAACACTTGTGCCAAATTCCTAAATCCCAGGCTTGACGTTTTAGATGGTCAGTATTACCGCCACCGACGATAACAAATTTAACATTACCTTTCATTTCCCATAGTACCTTGGGCGCAGCATTAAGTAATACGGGTACGCCTTTTTCATAAGTCATGCGACCAAGATAATACACAATTTTTTCATAATCTGCGGCAAATCGGCGGCGAAAATCTTGAGCATGAAAATCTTGATGATGTATTTTCTTTTCTGGACGGATGCCATTATAGATTACGTCAATTTTATCATTAGTAATATCTAGTGTTTGGATCATTTGCTGACGCATATATTCACTACAAACAATGATTCGCCAAGCATTATGAGCTAGTGTATATTCTTTGTTATGAATATAGCGTTGGGTATCATTATGAATGCCGTTATAACGTCCATGTTCGGTGGCGTGAATTGTGGCAATGAGGGGAATTTTAAAGGTATGCTTGAGAGCGATCGCTGCATCTCCAACTAACCAATCATGGGCATGAATTAGATCAAATGGACCTTTTTCCGTCAACAACTTACCGCCATGTTCTCCCATGCTCTCATTTAAGTTCACTACCCAGTGGAAAAAATCGTTACTAGCAGGTACTGGGACACGATGGATATGAATTCCTTCAACTACCTCATACAAGGATGCTGGACCAAATTCTGGCGTGATTAGGTGGATATCATGACCTAGCTTGATTAGTTCCGGGTACAATTCAGCAACGTGACGAGCAATTCCGCCAACTATCCTCGGTGGAAATTCCCAACTCAGCACTAATATCTTCATTTGACTCCCCGATGATTGACAAAAATCTCAAAAGTTTAAAAACTATAATTATCTCAAAAAAAAGGAATAGGGAACAGGGAACAGGGAACAGGGAACAGGGAATATTTTGCCATAATATTCAAAAATATAGAACTCATATTTGATTCTTGAAAAGAATTAGGTATTGTAGGGTGCGTCAGACTGCATAAATTGTATCAATAAACAGATTTGTAATATCTGACGCACCCTACGTATCTTTTCATAAATCAAATATTATTGCTATATGTCTCATTTCTTATACATAGCAATCCTTATGAAATTTTTTTGTTCCAACTCCTGACTGGGCGCAGGCCCTGCGCCCCTACCTCCTGACTCCTTAAATTAAGTTACAAGAACTTGATACAGCTTGTTTCAGTAAAACTGCATATTCTTCACTACTAGTATGATAAGCGCCAAATCTAGCTAAATGAGGATTCATCATTTGTGCATCAAATATTCTAAATTTCCGTTGACGCAATCTTTCCACTAGCTTCACCATTGCTACCTTAGAACCTTCGGAAATGTTGAAAAACATGGATTCACCAATAAAAGCACCACCAATGACAATTCCCAAAATTCCCCCAGCTAATTTATCATCAAACCAAGTTTCAAAACTATAAGCGTAACCATTTTGGTAAAGTAACTCATAAATCTTGACTAATTCTGGAGAAATCCAAGTTGTGTCGCGGTTAGCACAGCCGGCAACCACGCCCAAAAAGTCCTGGTTAATGGCGACTGTAAACCTTTTTTGGTTAAGGACGCGCTGTAATGACTTAGGATAGCGAAAGCTTTCATCTAAAGGGATTAGAGTCCGTTCGTTACTTCCATACCATCCCAGGTTATTAGTTTCATCAGACATGAGAAAATAACCTTGAGCATAACCCCGAACAATAGCAGCAACATCATATTCCATTATCTTCTTTTGAGATTACCCACAGCAAACAAATTCTATATAAAATATACAAAAATGACTTCAGTAATTCCATCCATTACCTTACCTCCTTCGGAAAATCCTCAGCAAGAAGGAGAATGGTTACAACAAAACCTGTTGCATTGGCTTGATGAAGAGTTTATTCCTGAAGCAATTAATCAAAATATTGCCCAGCGAGCATCACAGATTTTTGTGAGACAACGCATGGAGGGAGAAAATGATTTAGGTTCTCTGGTGATTGCTATTGTGACAGAGATGCAATCATTTGATTTTTCTAAAAGTTTTTTTGGAGAGTTTGCGATCGCCAACGCCGTTAGCGATCTACTCTTAGATAGCCTGGGAATTGATTATTGTTGTGGGCAATAATAACTTGGTCATTGGTCATTGGTCATTGGTCATTGGTCATTGGTCATTGGTCATTGGTCATTGGTCATTGGTCATTGGTCATTGGTCATTGGTTATTGGTTCACAGCAAATAGCTACTGACAACTGACAACTGACCATTGACCACTAACTACCAGCTAGACTTAACAACACCAGGTAAAAGACCTTCGTGGGCCCATTCCCGGAGTACGTTCCGAGACAAGCCGAAATCACGGTAAACGCCTCTAGGACGACCAGTTAACCAGCAACGGTTGTGCTTACGAGTAGGCGCACTGTTACGGGGTAATTGTTGAATTTTACGGTGAACTTCTAACTTCAGCAACGGAGATTCTGCTGTTCTAAACTCTTCTAATAGTGCTTCACGCTTTTCAGCATACTTAGCTACCATTCTAGCGCGTTTCTTCTCGCGCTCAATCATACTCTTCTTCGCCATGAATTCCCTAATCTAATGAAAGACAGCATTCCCCATTCTACACCTTTATTGGCAATTCCCGATAAATTGGCCAAAAAGATTTACCAAGAATGTAAAGCCCGTAGCTGGGGTGTTTTTTTAACTTGATGGGCTTGCATTCTCGTGAGGACATCATCTAAAATGCCCACAGCTTCAATAATATAATCACCCTTATTGAGCATGACACATTCTGCCCGTTCTGACATGGCAGCATCAGTAATTTCTGCCCGTGACGGCATTCCGTGTTTGACGAGATTTTCTAAGACTTGAGTTGCCCAAATTACGGGAATATGGGCAGCTTCACATAACCACAATATTTCTTCTTGAATTTCTGCCAACCGTTGATAACCAATTTCCAGGGCTAAATCTCCTCTGGCAATCATAATTCCAAAGGGTTGTTTACCAGCAGCTTGAATAATTAATTCTGGCAAATTACTCACTGCTAAAGGAGTTTCTATTTTCGCAACTATGGCAGGTGTGGGAGAATTTTCTGGTAATCTTGTCGCTAATTCTTGTTGTAAAAGCTGAATATCTGCGGGTGTTTGCACATAGGAATAACCGATAATATCAACTTGATTGGCGTGGGTGGTAACAAAATCTAAATCTTCTTGATCTTTTGTGGTTAAAGAACTTAAATGTAATTCAGTGTCAGGAAAATTAATGCCTTTTTCTGGTAATATTTTCTCACCTTTGAGACGGGCATGGGTGATTTTTAACCACACTCCCTCAGATGTAATTGACTCTACACAAGCACCAATGCGGCCATCATCAATCCAGACCATTGTACCAATTGTGAGTTGTTTTAATACTTCAGGAATTGTGCAACTGGCTTGAAAAAATGCAGAATCAATATTCGTGGGTAACTCATTGGTAAGCAGGAGAGATTCACCTTTAAATATTCGTTGTTTGGGACTGGGGGTAAGAACAGATTTAATTCTGGTTTTGGGACCACTCAAATCCATAAAAATTTTACAGGAAAATTCTAATTCTAATTCTGCTTGTTTGACATTGTTAATCATTGCCAACCATTCAACGGGGGTATCATGGGCGCAATTAATTCTGACACAGTTTGCCCCTTCCTGAATGATATCCCGCAAAAATTCGTAATTGGTAGCGGCTGCATTGGGTAACGTTACCATGATTCTGACGCGACGGTTATCGAGGGTGTTGCCAAATAAATCTTCGGTATTTTGTTGAAGTAGGCGATCGCCTTCAAAAAATGCGTCCAAAGGTGGATGTATAATCATAGAATCATTATCTGTGCCACAAACTGCCTGTAAGGTGGCAATCACCGCATCTAAGGTAGGTAAAACTTTAGCTTCTATCCTCCCCAATGAGGACAAACCCCAAGGCATTAAAGCCGCTTGCAGTTGTCGTAAATCGTGTCTTCTCAGTGCCAAATAATAGGCAAGATTGAGACTACTATTAATAAAAGATTGTCGGTGAATTTGCTTTTTCCATCTTTGAAATATTTCCCTCCCCTCTTCATCAACAGATTGACGAAGTTCCTGTAATGTGGTAAGCAAAATACAAGGATCTGAGAGATCCAACTCTAGATTGTTTGTTTGCATATTCTTTTGTTAGTTGTCAGTTGTCAGTTGTCAGTTGCAAAACTGTTACCAATTACCAATTACCAATTACCAATTACCAATTACCAATTACCAATTACCAATTACCCAGTCCCCAGTCCCCAGTCCCCAGTCCCCAGTCCCCAATCCCTATTCCCCCTTTTCTGCTTTCGCAATTTCTAACATTGTCTTAATTACAGAATCAGGGTTGAGACTAATAGAATCTATACCTTGTTCAACTAAGAAACGAGCAAATTCTGGATAATCGCTGGGTGCTTGTCCACAAATACCAATTTTGCGCCCATTTTGTTTAACAGTCGTTATGGCTTTTTCTATTATTCTTTTCACAGCTTCGTTGCGTTCATCAAATAAATGGGCAACTAATTCTGAATCTCGATCTAATCCTAACGTTAACTGTGTCAAATCATTAGAACCAATGGAGAAACCGTCAAAAACCTGGCTAAATTCATCAGCTAATAAAACGTTACTTGGTAATTCGCACATTACGTAAACTTCTAAGCCATTTTCGCCTTTAACTAAACCATTTTTTGCCATTTCCTCTAATACTCTTTTTCCTTCTTCGGGAGTGCGACAAAAGGGAACCATGAGAATCATATTGGTTAAACCCATTTCTTCTCTTACCCGTTTCATTGCCTGACATTCTAAAGCAAAACCTTCACGATAACGAGGATCATAATAACGGGAAGCACCACGCCAACCCAGCATGGGATTTTCTTCTTTGGGTTCAAATTGTCTACCACCTAAAAGATTGGCATATTCATTACTTTTGAAATCAGATAAACGAACAATTACAGGTTTGGGATAAAAAGCTGCGGCTATTGTTCCTATCCCTTGCGCCAATTTAGCAATAAAAAATTCGGCTTTATCTTCATATTGTGCCGTTAATTCGCTAATTTTATATTTGGCAAGTTCGTCTTCTAATTCATCAAAATGTAATAATGCTAAAGGATGGGCTTTAATATGATTAGCAATGATAAATTCCATTCTGGCTAAACCAACACCATCATTAGGAATTGCGGTTAAACCTAAAGCTTCTTCAGGATTACCCACATTCATCATAATTTTAGTGCGGGTTCGAGGTAAGTTATCTAATGGTAATTCTTGAATTTCAAAGTTTAATAAACCTGAGTAAACTTGACCTGTTTCTCCTTCTGCACAACTAACAGTAATTTCTTGTCCTGTTTGTAATATTTCTGTTGCATTTCCACAACCCACAATAGCAGGAATACCCATTTCTCTGGCAATAATTGCTGCGTGACAGTTACAAACAACTACAGGAGTATATTTATCCGTAAAAACCAGATAATTATGATGATCCGCAACAGTAATATTATAAACTTCAGCGTCTACTGCATCTGCAACTTTAATAACTCGTTGCATCCGAATATTACCTTGCAGAAGTTGTTCAAATTGACCTATTTCACGGAGTTGTTTATCAGAAATTAGGAGATTTTTATCTTTTCTAACTTTGATGTCACCTGTTACATTATCGCCAAATAGTTGATTAGTAGCAAAGAAACGAGTTTGAATAGTTCTTCGATAAACATCTCCTTTGACTCGTTGAGTATATTCTAAAATTTGCTCTAATTTTTCTACAATTTGGACATTGTAGATATGACGATTTCTGGTAACTTGAGGAACAGTATTGATTTTTAAACAAGCAATAATCACAGCTTGTAGTAAGTTCTCCTCAGAGATATAGATGTTAATGCGATTATTAGCATAGCAACCATCACCATCAATCACACCTCCTAAAAAGTGATAAGCAACTTCTGAAGTGTTTTCCAGGAGAATTTGAGTAATTTGTTGTTCTTTTTGTTTTAAGTCGTAAGCTATGGCTTTAGAATAAACACGATAAGCTGTAGCTTGTCCTTTTACCTGTTTTCCTCGGATATAACCTGAAGATACTGCTTTCTCACAAGCAGTAAAAGATTTACCATAAACAGCGTTCATTTTGTCATTCATCGTAGCTATGAATGCTTGTTTTTCTGGTAAACATTTTTGAATAAACTGGACTTCTCCATGAGTTCGACTAGTGTAAATTGAACCGTCTGTGATGATTCCCCCAATCAGATAAGCTAAATCAGCTTTTTGATTTTTGTTGTCACCTAATGTGGGAATGTTCTGAGATACAAGCACCATTTCCTGAGTATCTAACATTTCTTGAATCTCAGTTTTGGTATATTCACCATTCCGCAGGTTGACCATTTTATGATCAGGAGTTAATCGCAGGATATTATCTGTGACTCTCCCACTTTGAGATACACTCACACCAATTGTTTTAGATGTCCGTTTCATGGCATCTGTAATGGGTTTCCATTCCATTTGATGGGTTTTGGTGTTGAGGGCTAAAGTTGATAATCCTTGATATCCTTGTTCATAAACCTGCTGAATGGTCATAAAACCTTGATTGGTGAGAATTTTTGTCTCTCCATCAAAACAAGTCCGTCCCCCAGAGTTGGTGACGATAGCACTAGCTTTTTTCATAATCGGTTCCCAGTCGGGGTCTGTGCGGTTAGTAACTAACACTTCTCCGGCTTGGAAGAGATGAATTTCCGGCACATCTAGAATTACCCTAGCTTTACCTTGACCTATCATTTCGCCAACGCTGCGACCTGTTAATAAAACTTTGCTTTTTTCTTGGAGTTGATAACTTCTGAGAACGGTTTTTGATTTTTGAGATTGAACGGTTTCTGGTCTTGCTTGGACAATAAATAACTCTCCTGTCATCCCATCTTTTGCCCATTCAATATCCATTGGTGTGGCCATTCCCCGGACTTGGGAATAATGATCTTCAATAATACAAGTCCATTCTGCTAGTTGTAAAATTTCTTGATCATTCAGGGCAAATTGATGACGTTCAATTTGAGGAACGGAGATATTTTTGGTTAATTTTGATCCACCTAAATCATAAACCATTTTAATTTCTTTTGTTCCCAACCGCTTTTGAAGAATGGGTTTATATCCTTGTTTTAAAGTTGGTTTAAATACTAAATATTCGTCTGGGTTAACTGCACCTTGAACGATGTTTTCACCCAAACCATAAGCAGCGGTAATTAAAGCGGCATTTTGAAACCCTGTTTCTGTGTCAATAGAAAACATGACTCCAGAAGATGCTAAATCAGACCGGACCATTTTTTGGACACCAACTGATAGCGCTACTTCAAAATGATCAAAACCTCTTATTTGTCGGTAGGAAATTGCCCTGTCTGTGAAGATAGAAGCAAAGCATTTATGACAAGATTCTAATACACCTTTGATGCCATGAACGTTGAGGTAGGTTTCTTGTTGTCCAGCAAAACTAGCATCTGGTAAATCTTCGGCTGTGGCACTGGAACGAACAGCCACATCAGTATTAATACCGTATTCTTGACAAAGATTTTGATAGGATTTAGCGATCGCTTCTTGTAATTCTAGCGGAAATGGGGTTTCTAACATCAATGATCTGGCTTGTTTGCCACATTCTTGCAAATTATCCATATCTTCCACATCTAAATCTGCAAAAATCTTCCGCAGTTTTGCCTCTAACCCAGCCGCAGTAATGAAGTATCTATAAGCATAAGCCGTAGTTGCAAATCCTGTGGGAACTTTTACCCCTTGAGAACTGAGTTGTTGAATCATTTCCCCTAGAGAGGCATTTTTACCACCTACCAAGGGAATATCTGCAATTCCCACAGAATTAAAAGGTAATACCAAAGCTTCTTGATGAATTTGGCTATTTTCTTGGTTGCGTTTAATTTCCAACATATTCTGAGATTCCTTAAATAGCTACTGTTATTTAATTCAGAACCCATTCTGTTTATGCACGGACAGTTTAAAGATGTTGCGAGGATATATAGCGGGGAACGGGATTTACTACCAGATGTTAATGGCATCCTATATTTAACACTACTCTAGTTTAGAGTATAAATAAATGTATAGCTAATATAGCGAAATATTACGTAATATATTGTTCCTGCAAATATTCTCACAATCCCCCCATACTTGAGAGTTAATATTCAGGAATGTACATAAGAAGTTTTAATTTATCTCAATTCATTACATGACTACATCAAGCAAAACACTTGCAAAGAAGGACTTAAAACTATTATGCCTGAATGCCCTTGTTGTTCCGATTCACTTTTACACCATATTCGTGGTACGGAATCTTATTGGTTTTGCCGCAGTTGTTGGCAAGAAATGCCTATATTAGTTCAACGTCACACTGCTAATGTCCCAAAACCGATTTTAGCAAAACTAGCTAAAAAAATCGCCCCACCAGAACATCGTCTCGGTTCTGATTGTTTGAATCAACCAACTTCTTTTCAAGTTAGACTAGAAGAAAAGTGGGATAGAGAAGTGGTTTATAAAAGTTCCACAGAAGTTTAATTTGTGATTTGCGTGGAAGATTATCCCGTGAACACGGGAATCCAATTTTTTCATGCCTAAATAAAATTTTTAGAATAATTTACCGCAGATAAAGACGATAACTTAATGAATTTATTAGTTGTCACCAAATCTGACTTAAATCTAAAATAAATCCAGGTAATAAATCTTCACCAGTTAATGTTTGGGGATTATCTAATTCTTCCACAGCTTGACCAGGACGATAAATAAATACTTTCCGTTGTTTTCTATCAATTAACCAAGCTAATTTAACGCCATTATCTATATATTCTTGCATTTTTTCTTGTAATGGGTTTAAATTGTCGCTGGAAGAACGTAATTCAATGACAAAATCAGGTGCAATAGGCGCAAATTTATTCTGTTGTTCTGCTGGTATTGCTTCCCATTTTGAGCGTTTTATCCATGCTGCGTCGGGAGAACGGACTGCACCATTGGGTAAGGTAAAACCACCACTAGAACCAAATCCTACCCCTGTACCATCTTGCTTTGTCCAAACACCTAATTCACCAATTAAATTAAAGTTACGTTCACCTGTTTCTGAATCTGTAGGTGACATAATTAATAAATCTCCAAATTGATTACGTTCAATTCTTAAATTACGGTTTAATTGACAAAAATCAAAGAATTGTTCATCACTTATGATAATATTTGGTTGCATTTTTAAAACCATTGGTAAGGTTTCTATAACTACAGTTGTTTGAGTTTTCATAGTTTTTGTTTTCATATTATGTATGATAGAAAAAATATTGTTGCGTGTAAGGGTTTAGCAATGCTAAACCCCTACATGATTTTAAAATTCTCCAGCTAAAGCGGGAATACAACGTTCACAAAGTAATGGATGTTCTGCTGATTCACCAACATGGGTAGAATAGTTCCAACAGCGATCGCATTTGTGGTATGATTTCCCATCATGCTCATAGTCTGCGGCATTGACTACGCCAATATCCCAATTATCCTCACCTTGAACTCGCAGGGTTTTTAATCCTTTTAATGCGTCAGGAGAATCTAATAATTGCACATTGGAAGTGAGGAATAAATACCGTAATTCATCAATTCCATTCCCGCTAACATTCAACGGTTCGATAGCAGTGCGTAATTTTTCATCGCTGAGATAAATTAAAGCAATAGCTTCTAAAGAAGAACCAATTAGCTTTTCTGTCCGCGCTTGTTCTAACACTTTATTAACATCACCACGAATCCGGCGCAGTGTTTTCCAAAATTCCGCTAATTCGGGATTATCCCATTTATCATCAACCTGCACCCAACCAGCTTGAAACACTGATTTAGAAGATGTTTCGTAGGGGATAAATTGCCAGATATCCTCCGCAGTATGACATAAAACAGGAGCGATCGCTCTGGCTAAATTCTCCAAAGCAATTTGCAACACCGTTTGACAACTCCGACGACGGAAAGCATCAGTTGAACTGATATATAATCTATCTTTCGCAACATCTAAATAAAAGTTTGACAAATCCACAACGCAGAAATTCTGCACAGTTTGGAAAAAGCGGAAAAACTGGAAACTATCAAAAGCGTCCGTTACCTCATTAAACACCTCACGAATGCGGTGTAACATATATTTATCCAAATCTGGCAAATCATCAAAAGCTACAGCATCATTCAGAGGATCAAAATCATGCAAACTCCCCAATAAAAACCGCGCTGTGTTGCGAATCTTATTTCTCACATCAGCTAATTGCTTGATGATGTTACCACCCAACCGGACATCACCAGAATAATCAACCGAAGAAACCCACAACCGCAAAACATCAGCACCATAAGCAGGTTGTTGTTTTTGGTTAGTCCCACCTTGAATCATCAATTGAGGATCTACCACATTCCCGACTGATTTACTCATTTTCCGTCCATTTTCATCCAAGACGAAACCATGAGTTAACACAGTTTTATAAGGTGCAATGCCATTAACCGCAACACTAGTTAACAAAGAAGATTGAAACCAACCCCGATGTTGATCAGAACCTTCCAAATACATATCAACAGGATAGCATAACTCCGGTCTTTGCTTCGCTACTGCCGCCCAAGATGAACCAGAATCAAACCAGACATCCATTGTATCTGTACCTCTGCGGTAAGTCTTGCCATTATTGCGATATGCTTCTGGTAACAACTCCTCTACCGACAATTCCCACCAAGCATCAGAACCCTTTTCGGCAAAAATAGCTTGAACGTGGTTAATCGTGTCCGCATTCAGCAGAACTTCTCCAGTCGCTTCATCATAAAACACCGGAATCGGCACACCCCAAGAACGTTGACGAGAAATACACCAATCGGATCTTTCTGCTATCATTGGCGTGATCCGGTTTTCACCTTGTGCGGGAATCCAACGCACAGATGAAATAGCCGTTAAAGCCTCTTCCCTAAATCCTGCCACAGAAGCAAACCATTGTTCAGTAGCCCGGAAAATCGTCGGTTTCTTCGTTCTCCAATCATAAGGATACTTGTGAGGATAAGCTTCCTCCTTCAACAGAGAACCCGCTTCATTCAAAGCGTCAATAATCGCTTGATTCCCATCACCCAAAACATTCAAGCCAGAAAACTTACCAGCCTCATCCGTAAAATTCCCACTATCATCAACAGGGGCAAGAATCGGCAAACCGTAGCGTTGACCAACAATGTAATCTTCTTGACCATGACCAGGAGCAGTATGAACCAACCCAGTCCCCGACTCAGTAGTGATATAATCACCACCAACCACCACCGGACTTTCACGGTCAAAAAGAGGATGACGGTAAATAGTCCCTTCCAAATCCTTCCCTGCGAACTTGGCTTTTACCGTTAACTCACAATCCAAAACCGCAGCCAACCGTTCCACCAACTCAGCCGCCACAATCAGATACTTGCACTCTCTCCGCGCCTCTGCGTCTGGGCGTGAGACCTCCACCACCGCATACTCCAACGCACCATTCACAGCCACAGCCAAATTACCGGGAATAGTCCAAGGAGTAGTCGTCCACACAGCCACGCCCAAATCAGGCAAGAAGCCACCCAAACTAGCCTTTAACCCTCCGGCAACCTTCACCACCGGAAAAGCCGCGTAAATACTGCGAGAAACGTGACCTTCAGGATATTCTAACTCAGCTTCAGCTAAAGCAGTTTTAGAACTAGGACTCCAATGCACAGGCTTTAAACCGCGATAGATATAACCTTTGAAGAACATTTCCCCAAAAACGCCAATTTGCGCGGCTTCGTATTCTGGTTTTAAGGTTAAATAAGGATTTTCCCAATCACCCCAAATTCCATAACGTTTAAAGCCTTCCCGTTGTTCGTCTACTGTCTTCAGTGCGAACTCTTTCGCTTTTTGACGCAATTGCAAAGGAGTAAGATTTTGCCGTTCTGCCTGTTTCATATTTTGCAGAACTTTCAACTCAATGGGCAATCCGTGACAATCCCAGCCGGGAACGTAGCGAATTTTACGACCTTGGAGCAAATGGTAGCGGTTAATAATATCTTTGAGAATCTTATTTAAAGCATGACCAATATGCAACTGGCCGTTAGCATAGGGAGGACCATCGTGCAGTATAAATAATTCGCCGGGGTTGTTTTCTGCCAGTTGAGAATAAATGTTGTTTTCTTCCCAGAATTTTTGGATTTCGGGTTCGTGCTTGATTGCGTTTGCCCGCATATCGAAGTTAGTCTTGGGTAAGTTGACGGTATCTTTGTATTTTCCAGTTTCGGTCACAGTTTCATGCCTAAGATATGTTTGCAGTTATTTGATCAATTATAAGTCAAGCTAGAAAGCCTAAAACCTTCTGGTGTAAGTTCTAGACATTTAGTAATTTAGAAATTACTATAGTAAGAGTATAGATAAAAACATTACCTATGAGTAACGATTCCTTTTTTAATGAACAGAAAGAGCCATCTTTAGTAAAAGCTAGAATTGTTGAGAAATATTTTTCGGCTTGGGCTATTGCAATGATAGGAGACATTGAGAAGCGTAAAAGTCAAGGTAAAATGGTTGATGAAAGAATAGCTTATATAGACCTTTTTGCTGGACCAGGTAGATATGAAAATGGTTCAAAATCAACACCAATTAAAGTTTTAGAAATAGCAATTGCTAATCCAAAGATGCACGATAGGTTAAAAACAGTATTTAATGATGCTAATACTGAACATACCAATTCTTTACAAGAAGCTATACATACCATTCCTGGTATTGAGAAACTAAAACATAAACCTAATGTAATTAACGATGAAGTTGGCGACAATATTGTCAACATATTTAATAAGCTAAGATTAATTCCTGCATTATTTTTTCTAGACCCGTGGGGATATAAAGGTTTATCCTTAAAACTTATCAACTCAGTTTTGAAAGATTGGGGTTGTGATTGCCTCTTTTTTTTCAACTATAATCGTATCAATATGGGTTTAGCAAATGTAAAAGTTGAAGAACATATGAATGCACTTTTTGGAAAAGTGCGAGCAGATAAATTACGTGAAGAGTTGCCAAAACTTAATTCAGAAGAAAGAGAGTCAACAATTATAGAGGCAATTTGTAAATCTCTGCAAGAAATGGGTGGAAAGTATGTTTTACCTTTTTGTTTTAAAAGTGAAAATGGTAACCGTACTAGCCATCATTTAATCTTCGTAAGTAAGAAGTTTCTAGGCTATAAAATTATGAAAGAGATAATGGCAAAAGAGAGTTCTGATCAAAATCAAGGTGTTTCTTCTTTTGAATATAATCCAGCTACTATTAGGCAGCCATTTCTATTTGAACTATCACGTCCTCTAGATGATTTAGGACAAATGCTATTAGATGAATTTGCAGGTAAAACAATCACCATGAACGAAATATATATGCAGCATAATGTTGGTAGAAGTTACATTAGCAAGAATTACAAAACTGCTCTTATTAATCTTGAAGCTCAAGGCAAAATTACAGCCGACCGTCCTGCTGATAAAAGACCAAAACGCAAAGGAGAAATTACTTTTGCAGATTCTGTTAAAGTTACATTTCCACCTAAGCAGTAAGTTGCAAATTTTCTTTTTTTAATGCTAATTTTCGTGGAGATTGACCCCATTTTTTCTGATGTTCTTGCCAAGCTTCTGGCATTTCATCCCATATTCTACCATCTAATAACTTACCACCAGCTTTAGAAGTTCTACCACCAATTTGCTTAAAGAAAAATGCAACTTCTGCTTTTTGGCATTGGTCACGAATGTCCTCAGCCCATTTAATATTCATTGGACGATGTTTTTGACCAGACTCTCCACCAACAATGACCCAATCAATATTCGTGAGGTCAAGATTTAATGAACCTAACAATGGTTCACAGGAAAGAAAACGCACATTTGCAGGAACTTGACGAAGTAAATCAATACGAGAAACATAACTTTGATTTTCCACTGATACACCTAACCAGATGTTTTTATGAAATTCTAGATGTGGTGCTAATTCAACTAATCTTTCAGGTCTTTTTGTTAATATTTGATATATATGATGAGGCGTAGCATGAATCACTTTAAATACCTTTTGAATAAAATCTAAAGGTACTTCTTCATGAAAAAGATCGCTCATTGAATTAACAAATATTCTACTGGGAGTACGCCATTTTAAAGGTTCTGTCAATCTTTCTGGATGTAGAGTTAAATCAAATCCATTTTTGAAATTATTAGGAAAGCGTTTAGTAATAGCTTCTGCGTAGCAATGCACACAACCTGGACTAACTTTGTTACAACCAGTTGTAGGATTCCAAGTTTTATCTGTCCACTCAATACCTGTGTTTATACTAGACATGATGATTTAACCTTAGTCAGTTATGAATTTTGTAAGTTATCTGGATTTGATGTTTTTAATTCGTATGTACTATAATATAACAGATTTCATGAGTATCAAAAATAATTTTCTCCTAACTTACAATTTTTTGTTTTTGCAGATTTACAATATATAAAGTCACCCACAATAGACTTATGACACTAACCCTCAGCTTACCACCAGAATTAGAACAGTATTTAATACAGGAAGCACAACAGCAAGGACTTTCTGTGGAAACTTATACATTGGAACTTATCCAAAAATCTATTTTCCAATTAGAGAAAAATTCATCTCTTGAAGAAACACCCACAGAAATTGTCATTGAAGGTATTCGTCAGGGAATAAAAGAAGCATTAAGTGGACAAACTATACCCCTTTCACAAATGTGGGAAGGAATAGATGCAGAATAATGAACCACTACTAATTGAAATTGCTCTTACTCCTCGTTTTCAAAGAGATTTGCGAGAACTGGCTAAACGCTATCGTTCCATTCGTAGTGATATTCAACCTTTAATTAATCAACTACAAGCAGGTGAAATTCCTGGAGATAGAATTGCGGGAATTAAATATCAAGTTTTCAAAGTTCGTATTAAAAATAGTAACATTCAAAAAGGAAAAAGTGGAGGATATAGAGTGATTTATTATCTAAAAAATGCTCAAGAAATTATACTCACTACAATTTATTCTAAATCTGATCTGACAGATGTGAGTAATGAAATAATTGAACAAGCAATAGCTCAATATGAAGAAGAAAATACAATTCCAGATGACTAAAAGTATGCCCCAATTACTAGACGTAGCAGCACTCACAGTTGATTTACCTGAATATAACTTGTTACGTGGTCAAGTTGGTACAATAGTTGAATTATTAGCTGATGGTGCTGCGTTTGAAGTAGAATTTAGCGATACTAATGGACAAACTTATGAATCTGTTGGGTTGCGTCCAGAGCAAATTATGGTGTTACATTTTGAGCCGACATCACCTAATTTTGTGCCGGAAATGGTTACAGCATAAGCAAATGTAGGTTGGGTTGAGGAACGAAACCCAACACAACTTATTGGTATTTTAGATTTAATGTTGGGTTTCACTTCGTTCTACCCAACCTACGGCAATCAAATATTATTCAGTAATAGATTTAGAACTGACCATCATAGCTGAAAGGTTTACCATAATAATTTGTGTCTTTCTTCTTTTGCGTAGAATCAGACTGAATATCTAAGTTGTCAATATTTTTAGTAACACGACGCAGTTGTTTTTTTCTCCCTCTATCTAACTGTCTAAGTTGAGACTTAACAATACAAGGATAACCTTTAAGAACTTGAAAGCCATTACTCCAACAAAATCCAGAGTTTTCCTTATTTGAAGAATTGATACTAACACGCCCTACAGACATATAGATTAATCTTTTGTGAAGTCTGTAGCGTATTTGATGTTTAGATTTTCTGACATGAGTATTAGTAGCAGTATTTGAATTATGTTTGGAGTTGACAACCTTTAAAATTTGATTAGCTTCTTCAACTTGTTTTTTCAGTTCTTTTTCAATAGAAGATGGACGAATTCTAATCAAATTATCATAACGTATTTGATAACCGACAAAAGCAATCCAAGGAACTGCTGCATTTTCTTGTTTATTTGCCCAACAATAAGGAAGTTTTGATTTAAAATTTCCTTTCCAGTATTCTCTACCATAAGTAGTTACTTCCTGCGGTTCATGAATTGGCAGTTTTAACAAATTCAGAGCTTCCCGATATCTGTTAAAAGAATTTTCACAGCTTTTTTTATCAGAATGAACAACTATCATATCATCACAATAACGAGCATAGAAGAAATTTTGTTTCTCTAGTTCATGATTGAGAATTTCCCTATCTGCATTATCTAACATTAAATTTGCAATAATACATGAAATAGCCCCTCCTTGTGGAATGCCTATAAATTCATTAAGAGGATTATCCCAAAACTGCTTTAAATCTTGGTCAATTTTCTTTAAATGTCCTTTTTTATCGTTTGATTGAAACCATTTGTTAGCAGCAGGAATAGCTACCTTCGTAAAAGAATAAGATTGCAAATACAACTGAAAAATCTCAACTGCCCTATTATCAACTACTTGACCATCACTTTTTAAACGTTCTTGAGCTTTATTAAAAGCTAGACGTGCCTGATCATGATGCACACAATCAAAAAAACCTTTAATGTCACATTCAGCAACCCAAAGAAATTGATTATCATAATTAATTTTGTACTCAATTAAATCTTTGATAGCTTGATGGTGGTTGAGCTTATTCTTACGAAAAGCATAGGAACATCCTAGAAAATATTTATCAAAAATATCAATCAAATATTTAGCACATTGTCCAATAATAATTCTATGTTTTAAATCGTAGTTAGCAATTGGTCTATATTCGTGATTATTACTTTTGGGATCTTTTCTATAGAAATTTATATGAGGGGTTTCAATTTTAAAGTTTTTATCTTGTAATGCGTCATAGCGTATATCCTCAATAAATTGGTTGAGCTGCATTAACCAAGGTTCTTGTTGAAACTTAGCAGAATTTCGCTTTTGAATTATAGTTTTCTCTATTGCCCACGCATTCAATTGAACACTGCTTTTATACTTCTTTCTTTCATCATATTTTGGACGTATCCACTGTTTACGAGGAGGCATCAACCTGCATATCTTAGCTTCTTGAGGCTTCGCTGCTTCTTCTGGCTTTTGTACAGAGGTGGATATGTTATATAAAAATTGTTGATCATGTCGCTTATTGGCTATTTCAGCACGATAATTACAGAGTAATCTAATAATATGCCTGTCAGTAAAATAGTTTGAAAGTGACATTGAGTAACCACAGAAATATATTTTTTCGTAATAAATAGGTAGTAGATTAGGTAGGGTAGGGTATTTGAACCCATAAAAACCTGTTTGAGTATTCTTAGCATAACCACTTACCTTATCTGACTGTAGTCTCTATCTCGATGTGGTTGAGATAGTAGTCCAATTTTACCAGTCACTACTGAATTCTACATTTATTACTAGATGTTATATTCAGACCTACCAAATCTACTGTCACTTAAAATAACACATTATTCCGAATATGCCAAGAGTTAATTTAATTTAATTTAATATTATTGTAATAATTTATTACAACAGATTATATTTCGGGTTGTTTACTCGTTGCCAATATCATCATCAAAAATAATTTCCTCACCCGCACCCCACATTATGTCATACATACCTTGACGTACAGCGCGATGAAAACTTGAATATTCCCAATCCTTTGGTGCTGTTACCAAACCATGTTTCACTGGATTATAATGAATATATTCAACGTGGTTTTGAAAATCAATTTCATCTTTAATTAAATGTTCCCAAAAACGATATTGCCATATAGCCCTTTGTTTTTTCTTTTTTCTAGATGCAGATATATTTTCTGGTGATATAGTTTCACATTGACGACTAAAATAACTTTTAATTAAACGCCAACGGGTTGAAAAATCCTGATCATTTTCTGGTAAAGTCCAAATACAGTGGAGATGATCAGGTAAAATAAAAATAGCATCTATAATAAATGGATGTTTCTGCATTACATCACCAAAAGTATCTCTTAATAAAGAAACATTTTTTGGTAAACATAATATTTTTTGTCTTTTATCTGTCACAACTGTAAAAAAGTATGTTCCTCCTGCCACATTGGCGCGGCGATATTCCATACTATAAATATCCTGTGATTAAAGTTGTCTTTTATGATCTTGATTTTACCCCGTAGGTTGGGTTGACGCAAGGAAACCCAACATTAATTATAATATATACATGGGTGGTGTTGGGTTTCACTTCGTTCTACCCAACCTACAAATATTGGTTTTACATTTTTATGATAAGGGTGGTGTTACCCAATTTTCATATTCTAAATTAGGGATATTTTGAAAGTGTTTAATATTGGCAGTGATTAAAACGCATTTATTATTAATTGCTGATGCTCCAATCAGTAAGTCAAGGGGAGTAATTAATAAACCTCTTTGACGTAAATTCTGATAAATAATACTTGCAACATTAGCTGTGTCTATATCAAGGGGTAAAATCTCGCTGCTATTGGCAAGAATTTCAAATTGCTGTAAAAGATTCCTAGCATCTTTGTATAGCAATCCACTTTTGATTTCGTAGTATGTAAGAACAGAAAAAGTTAAATAACTGTGAAATTGTTGATATTCACGGAATTTTTTGACAACTTGTGTTTCACCTCGCAGAAAATATGAGAGGATATTAGTATCTAGTAAAGCTTTTTTCACAGTTCCATTTGCCTTTGCAAGTCTAGTAATCTTTGTTCTTCAATCTCATGTTCGAGGTTTTGTAAAAGTATAGTTTCTTCAGCAGTGGCAATACCAGCAAATTGCATAAAATCTATAGTTTTTGGATGCAGTAGTTGTTGACGCTGTGCTAATTGCTGGAAAATCAGTTGAGCAATTTCATTCTGTTCATTTTCAGGTAGCCTTGAGACGACAGCATAAGCTTGTTGTAAGAGATTAGTCATAGTGTTTTGTCGCCATTATCAAAAATTTTGGTAAGTTGATAAAACTAGATTCATTTTATCACAAACATTTTATCTTTCATAAGAAAACTTTATTTTTGATTACCTGTAAATATATTTTAAATAAAGTTGTGTTGTATGATCTTGATTTTACCCCGTAGGTTGACACAAGAAAACCCGACCCAGTAAAATCATGGAAATATCCGGTTATATTTGATCTTCATCTCCAAAAAATTAACGATGAACAAAGCGATCGCAACAGGTGTAAGATCAGCATCAGAAAGTTATACAAAAGTTCTATGAAAAATACTTTGATAGCCCGTATTCCCAAAATGAGCGCAAATTGTTGGTATTGCTTAATCTTGTTAACCACAACACCCACCTTAATTACTGCCACTGCTTTCATTTCCACAGCAACACCACTCAAACTTGCCCAAGTTAACACAGACATTAAAATTGATCGTCCCCCCTTAAACATGAATAGTCAGGGTGAACGAGTTACCGAACTCCAAGCAGCTTTAAAGCTTTTAGGATTTTATTCGGGTGCTGTAGATGGTCAATATCAACAGAGTACAGTCGTTGCTGTTGCCCAATTTCAACAGGCTGCCGGTTTAAACTCCACTGGTAATGTAGATAAGATCACATGGCAAAAACTATTTCCCAGCCCATCAAATCTTACCGCTACCACAGCTAAACCTGCCAGTAGTTTTACAACTGTTCCCACCCAACCTGCAAGAGTTACAAAACCACCAATTACCAAACGCCCAACCACCAAAAATCCACAAAACACCAGCATTCAACCCACTCCTCCCAATCAACAAATGCCCGGTATCCAATATACTGACGAAGGGTGGCCAATTTTGCGTTTACGCACGAGTGGTGCAGAAGTAATTAAATTGCAAAAACAACTACAAAACTTGGGGTTTTTAAATGGTAAAATAGATGGATATTTCGGACTATCCACAGAAGCCGCAGTCAAAGCTGCACAAGTCCGTTATGGCTTAAAACCTGATGGTGTAGTCGGTGCTAGTACATGGAAAGTTTTCTTAAAACGCACTTCCCAATAACATTAAACTATGAAGCACTTTATTTTAACTTGGCTTGGTACTGCTGTAGCATTGTTAATTACCTCTAAAATTGTCCCCGGCATCATTCTCACAACTTTTAGTGCTGCTTTAATTGCGGCTGTTGTCATTGGGTTAGTAAATGCCATTGTCCGGCCAATTTTGCAGATTTTAGCATTTCCCATCACTTTAATAACTTTAGGTTTATTTACCCTGGTAATTAATGGTTTAACTCTATGGTTTGCAAGTGCGATAACTCCCGGTTATGGTTTTGAAATTCGGGGTTTTATTCCGGCTTTTTTAGGTTCAATTGTTTTATCAATTGTCTCTGGTATTATTAACCAGTTTGTCAGTGTGGTTGATTAAAATATCAGGTTTTAATCACTTTTAGCAACAGCTACGGTTACTGTTCCTACTTCCCCTGGTAATCGGAAAATTTGTTTAGGAACTAATAATATTATTTCCGCATATGTGATTTCCGAAGCTGCAAGCATAGCTGAAGCCTCGGCTACGCTAGATGTTCCCACTAACTTAGTAATAGTATTATTAGGATGGGGAACAAGTACACTATTTAAAAGTTCAGCACTAAAGACTTTTAACGGTAACTTTTCTAAGTTACAAAATTCTAATAAACCAATTTCCGAGGCTTTTTTATCAATAGTTGCAATTCCAGCTATTTCACTATATATAAGTTGGTTTTCTTGAAAAACTTGTTTAATTGCAGTATTAATTAAGTTCTGAGAAACTCCCTTTTGACAACCAATTCCTACCCATAATTTTCTTTTTTCTACCACATTATCCACTTTGTTTTTAATATTGATTGATTCTCTTTTGTTATCTATTTTGGATTGTTAAATTTACTATTTCGCGCAAAGAGGCAAAGAAGCAAAGGAAGAAATAGATTAATTTGAAAATCAATCTTCTCTACTTTGTAGTCCACCTCTACGACGGGCAAGTTCATTTTCTATTTCATTTTCATTTAATAAAGGCTTACCAGCAGCAACAATTCTAGACCGAATTTGTCACAAACGTTCCCCTAAAGGAGGTTTATTTGCAGAGTTTTTGAAATGGAGAAATTCCAGAAACTCTAAAACTTCCTCTTGTTTGTCTTGTAGTAGGGAACGCCACTTTGTTAATAACTCTTGTTCTGGACTAATTAGTATTTACCCGTTAATATGACTAATTATATTTCTATTTTATAAGCGGTTGCAGTAGATTCAAAGAAAGACTAGAAAAAGCTCAAATATTAAAGGTAGAATAAGCAACTGTGCAGAAAATTACACAAAACTTAGTCATTATCTTTTTAACAGCCCAGAACCATGATTATTTCGTTGAATTTCCATGTATATTAGTAATCGTCAAGAGCAATTTAGTATAGCTTATATTAGTGCTGTAACGGCTGTTGCGGGATATGATCTTTCCGCGCCAGGAGTAGATGATGATAGTATTGACTTAGTTAAGTAGGTAAACCGAAAAATTTAAAGGTATGTGACGAAATGTAAATTCAATGAATGCCTTACAAATAGGTTGTTTTACGGGTTTCACAAAACTAAACATATATTGGTTTTATTATGTTTACCTACTTATTTCAGCCAGAGGACCTATTGGAACTTATCGCTCTCCCCGTTTAGAATTACAAGTAAAAGCCCCTTTTCAAAGGAATGTAGTTAATGCTAAGAGTATGAGTTATTCCTTAAATAAAAAAAACTATGATGATTTGAGATATACTGATGTTTATGTTCCACGTATTTTAGTTGTTGTTGTCTTGGCTGACGATATAAATAGCTGGTTATACCAATCCGAAGAAGAATTAGTTATGAAACATTGTGCTTACTGGATATCACTACGAGGAGAACAGGAATTACCTACTGGACAAAAAAGTAAGTCAGTGCGTTTATCAAGAGACAAAATATTCAATGTAGAAGCTCTAGAAAGTTTGATGAAAATAATCTCAAATGGGGGCGCTCCATGAAAGCAACTATACAAGATATTGATATTCTTAAATCTATAAATCCCTTAGAAGTTGCTGACTATTTAAGAAATCAAGGTTGGCAACAGCAAAGTCAAATAAACGATATTGCATCAATTTGGACATTAGAAGTAGGTGAGGGAGAAAGTGTTGAAATTTTCTTACCTCTAAATCCTAATTTTCGTGATTTTCCTGCTCGGATGAGGGAAGTTTTACAAAATCTGGAAATTGTAGAACATCGTTCTCAGTTAGAAATAATAAATAATTTTAAAAATCCATTGTCCGAAATTATACAAATTTCAGTGAATCATTCAGAGATTATAAATGGTAGTATTCCTATATCTCAAGGAGTTCAATTATTTGAATCAGCGAGAAAGCTGATGTGGTCTGCTGCTTCGTCTGCGGTAGAACCTAGACCTTACTTTAAAGGTTCATTTAGTGAAGTAACTGACTATATGCAAAAATTGCGTCTGGGTCATACTAAAGAAGGAAGTTATGTTCTCACTATTATTTCTCCATTACAAGTAGATAATTATCAATCTGAAGATTGCTTTGAAAGAAAAGTTACTAAAACTCTGTTTCAAGCTTTGAATATTATTAGTTTAGCTCCCGAACAAAAGCTTTCTGAAAGAGAAAATATTTTAGATGCAGCAATAGAAGAAGGAGTCAGTGCTAATTTATGTGATGCGTTATCACATATGATAAATACTGCCGCCGAACCAAATTTGAGTTTTAATTTAACAGGTTCTAAAATAATAGAAAGTACATCTAATTTCCCTTTGGAGATAAAATTAAATAAACACATTTTACCTGTTATTACAGAGGTTAAGAACAAACTGAAGTCTCGCACAGCTAATTTGAGTAGAAACAAAAAAAATATCCAACAAGATACGATTATATTACCTTTATCTTCTCAGAAATTACTATCCCACTCAACAATTACAGGGTTAGTAATTAAGCTTGAATGGTTTGGTGGGGATGAAAAAGCAAAAGTTATTGTTATAACGATGATAGAAAATAAAGAAAAAGAGGTTATTATTGAAGTTAATCGTGAAGATTATCTAATAGCAATTCAAGCTAATTTAGATCAACTTCCAATAGTATGTAATGGTAGTTTGATTGAAGAAAATGAACAATTAATTGTGAGGGAAGTACAGAAATTTTCGGTTCTACCGCTCCCTTTATGAAAGGAT
>NZ_VIKX01000019.1 GCF_009711935.1 Dolichospermum sp. UHCC 0259
GCCCTCACTCCTAAGTCTTTATCTTCGGCAAAGGCTTCAATTAATGCGTACCTCCTGCCTACCTCCCTGCCCCCTGCCCCCATAAGTGACCTACCAAATAGATGAGCTACTTAATACTGCGCCCTGTGGCTTCCTATCGTTTACTGACGATGGCACAATTGTGATTGTCAATGCAACGCTGCTAGAATTACTGGGATACAAACTTGATGAACTATTAGGACGAAAAATCGAATTAATCCTCCCAATTGCCGGTCGCATTTTTTATCAGACTCATTTTTTTCCGTTATTGAAACTGCATGGTAAAACGGAAGAAATATACTTCTCATTGAGATCGAAACAAGGAAATAATATACCTATCCTGGTCAATGCTACTCGGCAGCAAAATGCCGGCAGTTTTGTCAATAATTGTATCTTTATTGCTATTCACCAACGGATTCAATATGAGGATGAATTGCAGGGCTATTTCATTCTAAATAATTGCTTGAGTGTGCTAAGACCAAAACCAGC
>NZ_VIKX01000001.1 GCF_009711935.1 Dolichospermum sp. UHCC 0259
CTCCTATCCCTGTTACTTCCTAATTCCTTTTTAGTGGGGGAGTGTGAACAGTTACAATTACTGCATATAAATGATAGAAATTTCCCAGACAGTAATTATTCCTGATAGCAATATTGAAATTAGTGCAATTCGTTCTCAGGGTGCAGGTGGTCAAAATGTTAATAAAGTGGCTACTGCTATTCATTTGCGCTTTGATATTGGGGCTTCTTCTTTACCAGAAATCTATAAGGAACGGCTTTTGAAGTTGAATGATCACCGCATTACTCTTGAGGGAGTTGTGGTGATTAAAGCGCAGGAATATCGCAGTCAAGAACAGAACAAGGAGGAGGCTTTACGAAGACTTCAGGAACTAATCAAAAGTGTTTCTGTGTTGCCTCGAAAACGCAAACGCACAAAACCAAGTCGTAGTTCTCAAAGAAAACGTCTTGATAGTAAAAATAAACGGGGACAAATTAAGTTGACTAGAGGAAAAATTACAGAATAAACACAACGTTATCACTCTTGCTACATATAGCAATTCCCATTTAAGTGAGGTACAAGAAGAAAGAATTAACCGCAGATGGAAGAGGATAAACGCAGATGAACGCAGATAAATCTGTACCTCGTTAGACTAGAAAAAGTAATGACAGCTATGTCAATATAGGGGATAATGGAATTAAATATGAAAACATTTGTACTAATTTTTCGGGAACGCTAGTCAATATAGCTTTTCGATGTGATGAAAAATACTACTGTTTAGCTTCAGAAGTTCCTAAACTCAAGAAGTTGAAGCTCTAGAGAGAGGGAGATAAGGACATGATGTATAAAGTTTACGATATACTTGGTGAGTATGCCATCACTCCTGATGGTGGACAAAAGTTATATGATCAGATTCATCCATGTTTACTAACTGGTGAAACTGTGGAATTAGATTTTGCAGGGGTGAAGGTTTTTGCATCTCCATTTGTGAATTTTGCATTTGGTCAATTGTTAAAAGATATCCCAGCAGAGAAGTTAAATCAATTGCTTGAATTTACCTCTCTCAATGCTGATGGATGGGATGTTATTCAGCACGTAATGGCTAATGCTAAACGTTATTACTCTGATAATAAATATCGTGCTGCTGTGGATACGGTGATTACAGATATGGCTGCAAGTTTTTGAGGTATGGCGATTATTCAAGCTGATATCATAGATATCAAAACTGATACTCCACAGCAGAGTGACATTTTCTTTGTAGATACCAACGTCTGGTTTTGGCAAACTTATAAAAATGCTGGGTTTGGTGCTAATAGTTACCAACTCAGCAATTATCCTAACTATCCCAATTATATCAATCTAGCTCTTTCAAATGGAGCTACTCTTACTTATTCTGGACTCACTTTAGCTGAACTTGCTCATATTATTGAGAAAACAGAATATGATATTTATGTTCAATCTAATGGAAATTTACACTTTAAGAAATACCGTCATGATTATCCAACAGAAAGAGCTAATGTAGTCGCTGAAGTTCAGTTTACTTGGCGACAAATCAAAAAAATTGCAATTCCTATTGATTTAACAGTAGATGACGCAACAACTGATGCTGCTATTAACCGATTTACCACTCAAGCCGTTGATGGTTATGATTTGCTGATGCTTGAAGCTATTAGCAAAGCAGGAGCAGGAACAGTTAAGATTATTACTGATGATATGGATTATAGTGTTGTTCCAGGTATTCAGGTGTTTACTAGCAATAAATATGTGATTCAAGATGCTGCTATGCAAAAGAAGTTAGTAGTGCGTTAATTATAAATTTATGTTATCTTCCTAACATTTTATCTCGCAAATGTTTAATGCGATCGCTGACGCAGCGCAAGGCTAACGCGCAATTTTCCAGCTTTTTAACGTCCTAACATTTTATCTCGTAAATGCTTAATGCGATCGCGCAATTTTGCAGCTTCCTCAAATTCCATCTTCTTCGCAGCTTCTTTCATCTGTTTTTCCAGCAGGGTAATTAACTCTGGAATATCTTCCAAAGATAACTCATCTAAATGTTCATCCACCATTTTTAAATCAGTGGCGTTTAATCGTCGGGAAGCATCTAAAAATGATAAAATCGAATTAGTTTGCTTTTTAATAATCTGTTGCGGTGTAATTCCATGTAGTTTATTGTAAGCCATTTGGATGCCTCTTCTTCTATCAGTTTCATCAATGGCTTTAATCATACTTCCTGTTAATTTGTCAGCATATAAAATTGCTTGTCCTCTAATATGACGCGCCGCCCGGCCGATAGTTTGAATTAACGAACGTTCAGTCCGCAAAAATCCTTCCTTATCTGCGTCCATAATCGCTACTAAAGAAACTTCAGGTAAATCTAAACCTTCCCGCAGTAAATTGACACCGACTAACACATCAAACACACCATTTCGCAAATCCTGTAAAATTTCGATACGTTGAATAGAATTGATTTCTGAATGCAAATATCTGATTCTAATTCTCCTCTCTTCTAAATATTCTGTCAAATCCTCCGCCATGCGTTTAGTTAATGTTGTTACTAAAGTTCTTTCTTGACGGTCAACTCGATCTTTTATTTCTCCTAACAAATCATCAATTTGTCCTTCTGTCGGACGCACAAATATTTCTGGGTCAATTACTCCCGTCGGTCTAATTACTTGTTCAATAATATTTTCTTCAGAAATTTCTAATTCCCAATTTCCTGGAGTTGCAGAAACGAAAATACATTGATTGACTTTTTGCCAAAATTCTTCCGCTTGTAAAGGACGATTATCCGCCGCACTAGGAAGCCGAAAACCATGATCTATTAAGACTCTTTTCCTGGCTTGATCTCCGTTATACATTCCTCGAATTTGGGGAACGGTAACATGAGATTCATCAATTACTAATAACCAATCTTTGGGAAAATAATCAATTAAACATTCCGGTGGTTCTCCCGCTTGTCTACCTGCTAAATGACGGGAATAATTTTCTACGCCGTTACAATATCCCACTTCTCGTAACATTTCCAAATCATAACGGGTACGTTGATCAATGCGTTGTGCTTCAACTAATTTACCCATTGATTCTAATATTAATTGTTGTTGTTTTAATTCGGTGGCGATATCTTCACAAGCTATTTCTACTCTTTCTTTGGGGGTAACAAAGTGACGCGCAGGGTAAATATTTACTGCTTCTAAACTGTGGAGAATTTCCCCAGTTACAGGATCAACATATCTAATAGCATCAATTTCATCTCCAAAAAATTCCACGCGAATAATTCTATCTTCGTAAGCAGGAGAAATTTCTAAAACATCACCTCGAACTCGAAATTTTCCTCGACCCATTTCGATATCATTTCGAGTATATTGAACTGCGGTTAAGTCACGTAAAATTTGACGCGGATCAATTTCCATTCCCAATTGTAACTTAATGGCGGCTTTGAGGTATTCCGCCGGCATTCCTAAACCGTAAATACAACTAATTGAAGCGACAACAATCACATCCTTGCGTTCAAATAAGGAACGGGTGGCGGAATGTCGTAACATATCTATTTCTTCATTAATTGCTGATGTTTTTTCTATATAAGTATCAGTAACTGGTAGATATGCTTCGGGTTGATAGTAATCGTAATAACTGACAAAATACTCAACTGCATTATGAGGAAAAAACTCCCGCAGTTCGTTACATAACTGGGCGGCTAATGTCTTATTATGGGCTAATACTAGGGTAGGTCTACCGACTTTTTCAATGACTGCGGCTATGGAAAATGTCTTACCGGTTCCTGTCGCACCCAGTAATGTTTGATAATGATTTCCTTTTTGAATACTAGCAGAAAGTTGAGCGATCGCTTGTGGTTGATCACCGGTGGGGACAAAAGGTGCTTGCAGATTAAAATCCATTATCTAGCTTTAACGTTACACATAGCAATTCTACACAATTTCTCAGTTTTACGTTGGGCGCGAATTTTTTTTCAGGGCTTGGCTTGCAACATCGTCGGCGGTGTGCTATATTAATATAATGGAGTAGTGATAAAATTTTTATAAAAGTACGCATTCCCATTATCAAAATATCACCCCTAGCAGGACAAGTCAACCCCCAAAACCTGAATTTATTTTTGCCGGCTCAAAAAAGCCGCATCCAATTGATTTAACAATAAAACAACTATTACAATCCGTCTATAGGGATAATATTTGATTTATGAAAAGATACGTAGGGTGCGTCAGACCGCATAAATTCTATCAATAAACAGATTTGTAATATCTGACGCACCCTACAATACCTAATTTTTTTCAAAAATCAAATATGAGTTCTATAGTAACCGTTGAATAGAAATTTTAATTTCTGGAAATGCTAAAGGAAATATTTCACCGCAAGTAAAGGTTAATTTTTGAGAATAATCACCATTTATTAATTCTCTAAACACTTTTAATTGTTGATTTTTTAAGTCTGTCATACTTAGGGTTTGCTGAAAAAGTGATCTGTGGAGACTAGGGAACAGGGAACAGTCTCAAGAGTTGAATGATAGCGATATTTCCTGGGAATAGAAATTAAATGCAAGGTTTTGAAGTTTCCACATCATAAAAGCTTGCACTTTTTCCAATTAAAATAGGCTCAAATTCTTTATATGTAATGCTTTCAGGTTTATTCAGCAAGCACTACTTAGTTTTCCTAAAGCCAGGGTACAATTTTCATTTTAACTTGAATTTAACAGACTAATAGTCGGTTTTAACCGACTTTAGCTATCAGACAGGGAATTTATTCCCTGGCTTCTGGCTGCGTTAAAATTTGTAACGGGCATACAGATAAAAATAGTATCATAAATGGTTAAAATAGAAAATAAATCTATTGCAGTATTAACATGATACCAGAATCAAATATTGAAGACGTTCAAGAACCAATTACCAGCGCACCACCGGAGGTAAAGCAAATTATTGAAAAGGTATGGAGATTGGAAAAAAGCAGATTAGATAGAAAAAGCAAAGGTCATATTAATGATGATATTCTCACTATTGTGAAGGAAGCGGTGCAATGAAGCTAACTTCGATTAAATTATGTAATTTTCGTTCTTTTTATGGGAAAACTCCAGAGATAACTTTAGCTGCTGGAAATGTTTGTAATACTACTATGATTTATGGTAGTAATGGTGCTGGTAAAACTAGTTTTTTGAATGCGTTTACCTGGGTTTTATATGAAAAGTTTAGTGCGGCTTTTGCATCAAATGAACAGTTAGTAAATAAACGCGCAATTGCCGAATCTCAACCAGGAGAACCTGTCGAATGTTCCGTAGAAATTGGTTGGGAACATGAAGGTATTCGCTATCGTGCTAAACGTGGTTGTCGGGTTTATAAAAATCAAAGTGATATTATTGAAGCTGGGAAAACTCAACTAACAATGTGGTTAGGTGGAGAAGATGGACAATGGAAAATTCCTAATCAATTACCAGAGGAAATTATCACTCAGATATTACCAGCAAGTTTACATCAATATTTTTTCTTTGACGGTGAACGGATTGAAGAAATTGTCCGTTCTGATAATAAAGCCGAAATTGCAGAAGCAATTAGAACTTTTTTAGGCGTGGAAGTAATTGAACTTTCTATTAGACACCTAAAAGATGCTAAAAAGTCGTTAGAAACTGAGTTAAAACATATTGGTGATGCAGAAACAAAACAACTATTAACTCAAAAGGAAAAACAAGAAATAGAAATTGAAACCATTAATCAACGTCAAGCAGAAATAAATCAAGAGTTGGAATATCAACAAACGTTTAAAAAAGAAGTTAGTAATAAGTTACGAGAATTGAGTGCTGTTAAGGAATTACAGGAAAGAAAGCAAAATTTAGAATCCCAAAGGGATAGTTTACGAGAAGATATAAAGAAAACACGGGAGAATTTAAAAAAAGTTATTTCCGCACGGGGTTATACAGTCCTATTATCGGAAACTACCAATAAGTTTCGGGAAATTTTCACAGATTTAAAACAAAGTGGTGAATTAACAGCAGGAATTTCGCGGGAATTTATCAATGATTTACTTAATACTGGACGTTGTATTTGTGGTGCAGATTTAAGAGAAGGAACTCACACCCATTTTCATGTCAAGAATTTAATGAGAAAATCTGGTTCTTCAACTGTCGAAGAAACCGCAATTAGAATGAGCGCACAAGTTGATGAAATTGATAAACAAGCAGATGCTTTTTGGGAAGAAGCGGATAGAGAACAAACCAGAATAAAACAGTTAAGAGACAATCTATCCCTAGTTGAATCTGAATTAGATAGTATTCAAGAACAACTGCGAAAAGATCCCAATGAAGAAATTAGTAATTTACAAAAGCGTCTTGATGAAATTGAAGCTAAAATTGATGACCTGAATCGAGAACAAGGTGCAAATCAACAAGAAGTTTCTCACCTAAAAACAGATATTGATGCTTTGATAAAACAAATATCTAAGCAAAAACAAAATGAGGAAAAACAATCTTTAGCACAGCGTCGGATTAATGCTACACAAGATGCAATTGAACGGTTGTCGGAAGTTAAAAACCGTCAAGAAAATCAATTTCGTCTGCAATTGGAACAGCGAGTACAGGAAATATTTGCAGATATTTCTTTTACTCCCTATATTCCCAAAATTAGCGAAAAATATGAATTAAGTTTAGTGGAAAATACGACGGGAATTGAAGCACCAGTCGCAGCTTCAACAGGAGAAAATCAAATTCTCAGTTTATCTTTTATCGCTAGTATTATTGATAAGGTGCGTGACTGGAGTGAAAGACGAAAAATGATCATGCTTCCTGAAAGTAGCACTTTTCCCATTGTTATGGATTCTCCTTTTGGAAGTTTAGACGCTAATTCCCGTCGTCACATTGCGCGAACTATTCCTAAGTTAGCAAATCAGTTGGTTGTGTTGGTGACTAAGACTCAGTGGAGGGTGGAAGTTGAGGAGGAAATTGCTGATAAGATTGGGAAAGAATATGTGTTAGTTTATTATTCTTCTAAACCTAATTGTGAACAAGATTTTATTGAATTGGGGAGGGAAAAATATGCTTTAGTGCGACAGAGTTTGAATGGTTTTGAATATACGGAAATTGTAGAAGTGGAACGAAATTAATATATCTCACGCAGAGTCGCAAAGGAAGAAAGAAATGGTAGTTAGTTCTTTAAGTTTGGTTACTGATACTTGGGTAAAGGTAAGTTGGGATGAGTTTCTGGAAGTTACTAAATATTCTGATTATCAGCAAGGAAGATTTTATTTTTATCAAAATTACATGAGGGTAGAAATGCTACCAGTTGGTTCAATTCATGGAAATAATCATAATGTTGTTGCAAATGTTGTGAATTTTTATGCGACGTTGAAAAATATTAAAATTAAAGGTTGGGTAAATACCAGTTTTCGCAGAACGAGTGAAGGAGAATGTCAACCTGATTTAGCCTTTTATATTGGGGAGAAAATAAAATTTCCACCTTTAAATAATTCTCCTGTAGATATTAATGAGTTAGCAGCACCGACTTTAGTTGTGGAAGTTGCTGCTTCTTCTATTAGTGATGATTTGGGTTTTAAGCGGTTACTTTATGAACGGTTGGGGGTAAAGGAATATTGGGTAATGAATGCTAATAATAATGATATTATTGCTTTTGAAATTATTGATGGTGGAAGTAGGAGAATTGAGGAATCAAAGGTTTTACCAGGTTTGCAAATATCTACTGTTCAGGAAGCTATTCAACGCAGTTTAACTCAAGATGATGGTGAAGTTAATCGGTGGTTGTTAGGAATTTTTAGCTAATTTGTTTCGCGCAAAGTCGCAAAGGACACAAAGGAAGAATGTTATTTAGAAATTGTTTGTTGGTGGTTGGTTTATGTTTTTTACCTTCTCGTGTTTTGGCTTTTTCTGATACTCAAAATTATTGGGGTAAAGATTGTATTCAACAATTAGGAGAAAGGAAGTTACTAACTGGTTATCCTGATGGTAGTTTTCGTCCTAATGCAATTGTTACCCGCGCGGAAGCTGCGGTTTTAATGTTGAATGCTTTTCCTAATGCGTCGGTGAAACGCAATGCGGTAATATTTAAGGATGTATCTCTTAATTATTGGGGATATAAAGCAATTAATTCTGCTTATCAAAAGTGGTTTTTCTCTGGTTATCCAGGAAATATTTTTCAACCTAATCAAGCAATTCCTAGGGCGCAAATTATTGGTGTTGTCGCTGGGGGAAAAAATTATAGTTCTGTTTCTAACCCCGCGCAGATATTACAACGTTATTTTGAAGATGCTAATTTAATTCCTAATTATGCTCAAAATTCTATAGCTGCGGGAACTATTAATAGTATTGTTGTTAATTATCCTGATGTCAAAAAGTTAAAACCTCAAAACACTGCTACTAGAGGTGAAGTTGCTGCTTTAATGTGTCGTGCTTTAAATATTTATGCTGTCCCTCCTCAATATATTGCTGGTGTGGAAGTACAACCCCAAGAGGTACGCGCTTTACCAGGAAAATTAGATTCTCTTCCTACTTTTAATAGTAATAGTCCTGAACTTGTTGATACTGATGGAATTTTACTTTCTACGTTTTCTCCTGTAGGGAAAAAGAGCAAAGAAGCGCATTTAAATTATCTTTTTGAAGGTAGATTTGATGTATTTTCTCATCACATTATTAGAGCAGAAAATACGTCTCAAAACCGGACTGTTTATCAGGGTATAATTGTTCATAATCCAGGTAATGAAGCGGTGACTTTGGAAGTTTTACAAGCTGCTAGTTATCTTTCATGGGAAGCACCTTTTATTAATCTAGCGGATATGGTAGATAATCCCCAAGGTACGGTTTATGCTGGTCCTGGTAGTCGGACTATGAATGATGTCTTGCGAGGGGTTAAGCAACAGATATTTCCTGATAAATTGGTGATAAAACCAGGGGAAAGTCAAATTTTAGCGAATTTACCAATTGGGGTTCAAGCACCTTCTTCTAATGGTCGCACAGTGATGATGCGGTTGAGTAGCAATAAACCGATTTTTATGGCAAATTTAGCCAAGAGGAGCGATCGCCCCCCAACTATTGTAGAATGGCTACAGCTATTAGATAATGGCAGTTTAGCAGGAAAGCGTGACCCTATTCCTACGCCTTTAGATCCTCCCAGAGAACCAACTGTATTTAGTCGTGTTGCTGGTGTTTCTCAGGGGACAAAATGGGAAGCAAATATTACAGATAATCCAAATGTCCCTAATTTAACTTTACCTCAACTAGGAAAGGCTATTTCTTATCCTTTAGGAACGGTACATTTAATTACACTCAGCACAGGACAAATACAGAGTGCATCAATGCTCAAACGCTATCCTGATACAGCGTATTTTGCCCATAGTAACTACGGTGTAGAATATAATCTGACCTTACCTTTACATAATTCTAGTAGTCAAACCCGAACTGTAGCTATATCAATTCAAACCCCTGTCAAAGATGAAGGTGGTACTGATAGATTGTTGTTTTTGAAGCCACCAGTGGAACAAATATTTTTCCGGGGGACTGTGCGGGTCCGTTATACGGATGATAATGGTGGGGAAAAAACGAGCTATGTCCATTTGGTTCAGCGTCGGGGACAACCAGGGGAAACTTTGGTAAGGTTGCGGTTAGCGGGGGGTACAAAAAGACGGGTTCAGGTTGATTTTTTGTATCCTCCTGATTCTACTCCTCCGCAGGTTTTGACTGTGAAAACTGAGGGATAATTTCAGTAGGTTGGGTTGACGCACTGTCCGTTCGCTGATTTTGAAATCGGGAGGGGAATTAAAGCCCTAATGCAAAAAGAAACCGGTGATTTTTAAGTAACCTGTTAATTTCAAGTAAAATCTGTAACCACCACAGAAGGCTTCCAAAGGTGATTATTTAAGGCACAGGGATAGCATCAATCATAAAATGGCAAAAGCTCTATGTAAGATGAAAATGCCTAAATCCATTGAATCGCCTGGATTACAAGCCCTGTAGGGCTTAATTAAATCTTGCAAGTTAAAAATGAGCGAACGGACAGTGACGCAAGGAAACCCAAGATTATTAATTTTTTTAACGCAAAGTAAGGAGGTAAATGTTATGGTTGCTAATTTTGATAGAAGTTATATGAGTCCTCTGGAGTATTTGGAGTGGGAGGAACAGCAAGATATTAAACACGAATATATCAATGGTGAAGTTTTCGCTATGACTGGGGGAACTATTCCTCATAATGATCTGGCTTTTAATTTAGCTTCTGGGTTAAGAAATCATTTAAAAGGTAGTAAGTGTCGTGTTAATATTGCTGATGCGAAAGTGGGTGTGTCTGAAACGGGACCGTTTACTTATCCTGATGTTGTTGTTAGTTGTCACCCTAAAGATAAACAAGCGATTAAGTTTATTCAATTTCCTAGTTTAATTGTTGAGGTGCTTTCTCCCAGTACGGAAGCTTATGATAGGGGGGGAAAGTTTCAGCTATATAGACGGATTCAAACTTTGCAGGAATATGTTTTAATTAGTGCTGATAAAATCGGGTTGGATTGTTTTCGGTTGAATGATAGGGGTTTATGGGAGTTACATCCTTTTGTTGAGGATGATGAGGTACATTTGGTTAGTGTTGATTTTAGGTTTCCTCTTTCTCTGGTTTATGAGGATGTTTTTTGATTTTTTGTTTCGCGCAAAGACGCTAAGGAGCAAAGGCGCAAAGGAAGAAAGAAGAATGCGGTTAGGTTTGGTTTATGATGTTAAGGGTGCATTTTTATAATTATGGCTGCAAATAGAATCAAAATTGCTCAGGATAAGGCTGAGTTGGTGAAGTCGTTAGTAGCTTCCAAAGATACAAGTGGGATTTTTCAAACTTATGTAGAAGTGATGGTATTTGCCGCATCATTAGGAGTAAAGTATAAAAAGCGAGTTCCGTTAGAAGGAAGTTCTAAAGATTTATCCCCTTTACGACAGGATTATTTTCCCAGTAGCTTCACTATGCTAATTAATTTATTGGCCATCACTGAAATACAAGATATAAAGATTTTAGGTGATGATGAAATATCTGATGATCAACGTATTCATACTTTTGAAGAGTATGCTAATGGTGGACTAGAAATATTAAAAAATGAGTTAAGAGGTGCTGTAGATTATTCAGAACGAATTTTATTATTTCTCAAGCATCAAAAAACTAATATTCACGAAGAAACAGAGGAATTTGATTTAAGTAAATTCCTCTCCTAAGCATTTCCTAAAGTAAATAGTTAATCATTTATGCCCATCCCAATTTATTTTTTACTGCCTTTACTGCGTCTGTAACAGCACCAGCAGTCGCTGATATTTTATAAGGCTTGCTTGAATTTTTGGGTTGGGATTCAATTCTAACTATATTATCTCTCCAAACTTCATCTTCTCTTGACCAGTTTAAACTTGCTAGTTGAGAAATTTTTTCTGAATCAAAATAATTTTCTTCAGCGTCATAAGACCAGTATAGTAAGCGACCTAAAACTTCTAATCCTACACTTACACCCAATAAACAATCGTCTTTAAATGCAGCAACTTCATCATTTGTTAATTCAGATAAACTGAGTGAAGCCATGTATTCTGTATTACTACATTCTGAGAAAAACTGATTTAGGCAAGTAACCAAAGTATCCGATGTGCTATCTACATCTATCTCTTTTAATTGGTTCATCATATCATTACTAAATACACAACTTACAAATTTAGCGATGTAGTTCATTGTGTAAATTAGATTATTTTTAGTTGAAGGTGATGCTTTAATTTTCTCTGTCTTACCCTTAAATAATGAAACCCGGCTTACTAACTCTTTACTAATGCCGACTCTACCAGAAAATTCACCAAATGACAGCAATAAAGATTTATCAAGCTGTCTAGTTTGTGCCATATCTCTAAAATCTGCCTGACACTGTTGAAAATCTCCTTCTAAAACTAAAGTTATTGGGAAATTGTCATCCTTAATTAAGTAACTATCAGCACTTTCTATTAATTCATGAATTGCACGTTTTCGATGTTGTCCATCAGTAATATCTAGCTTCACTCCTCTGCGAATAACCACTAAGCCAAAATCTCTATCAAATTCTAAAAAAGTGATCTCTTTTGGGGAAACATTTGCTGTTAATGTTCCCACAATCCAAGGTTTTTGTTTTTTAGCACGTTCGATAATGTATTTTTTAATTTCTTCTGCATGGCCTTTAACTTCTGGACGATTCTTACCAGAATCAGGATCATTACCACTTGAAGGTTTAGCTTGCAAAAGTCCAGAAAAGTCACCAGCAGGGACATTAATTTGTAGCATAGTCCTGTTTCCATGTGTCAATCTCAGTCCTAAATAGCACCTATCACGATGGTATTTAGAAAAGAATGGAGCTATAAATGAGCTAAACTGAGCTTTCACTTCAGGAGTAATATCGTTGTTGTTTTCTTCGTTCAATTGAGTCATATAAATGCTGATACACTTAGCGATGTCAAAAAACATAGTAAACAACATCGGTGATATTGAACATCCGTGAAAACCACATGGTGATATTACTCGCTACTTGTCTAACTCAGTATAACCGGAAGTCCTACATCCTGCGGTTTGACAAACTTTCCATCAAAACCGATAGTTTGTTCTTCCGTCGTTCTAGCATTAGCTAAAGCTTTACGTAAAGCAGTGACTTCCATTTGTTCAGTCATTCCCCCCAAAATATAAATTAATAACTTCACAGCTAAATCTTTTCCTACTACCTGAACCCGCTTCTTATTTGGATCATATAAAACCCCATACCATAAAGATTGAGGATATTCCATATTACTAAAACCCCCTTGACGGTCAAATTTCTCCAACTTCTTAAAAATATCCGTCAAAGCAAAACCTTTTTTAAATACCAAAGTTCCCAAAGCTTGCGCTAAAGCAACTTGAGAAACTGGACGAAATAACATATTTCCCTCACCTCCGTCTTTCTCAAAATGGAAACGACGCAAAGCAGTTGTATCTTCGTGTTCCAATATTTTATAACTGGGAAGATTAGCTAAATTATCAAAAAGTAGTCTAAAATCAGCAATTCCTTCCTGAATTTCTTCATTTTCTGGACGCATGGGAATTAACCCTTTTTCCAAAGGTTTCCAGTGGGGGAACTTTTGACCCAAATACCTTTCGGACATATCTTGTAAGGCTTGTAGAGTCGTCAAAACTGTAGAATTAGCGGCTACTGTGGCACTATTCCAATTAACACGGGGATTACGATTGGGTTTTTGTTCTAAAAGTGGATGTGTAACCGCAATTTTTCGCGCTACAATAGCAAAACCATCATCTTCATTTAATTGTGCTAACTGACCTTTAGTTAAAGGTGCAGCCATTAAATTCACATGAACAAAAATTGATCTTACCCGTCGTTTTGCTTCTGTATGAGTTTCCCCAGTATTCACAGCACAAATAAATTCAATGCCAATTTTCTCTTTAGCTAAATTTTGTAAATAAGCAGGTTCTACTTGATATTTCTCAATCAAATCAGATAGAGTAATAAAACTTTCATCAGCAGTTTTATCCTTTTTATAACGTTGGAGTTTACCAGATTTAATTAACTCCATTAAACCTTGGACACCCATTAATCTATGCTGGCCATCTAAAGCATAAATTGTCACATTGTCTTCAGAAATATTCAGTAAACCGACTTTACCATCTTTATCTAAAGGTATAAAATCAGTAGTCGCTTTTTTAGCCCGTCCTTGACTATCCCACTCCGCTGCTTTGGGGTTATCTACCCAAGGTTGATTAATTACTACCAACACAGCCGGAAATTTATGGTTTTTTCTCGCTGCTAAATACTGTACTAACGGTGCTTGACGCGACCAGTCAACAGGACGTTGTTGAATGTCATCAATACTATCAGCATCAATTTCAATATTCTCTGTCTCTGGGTTGTACTTTTTTTGCAGCAGGGGTAAACCAGACGCAAAATGTACCCGTCCCGCGAACCATTCCAATGTCACAGAACCTACATAAGCCTCTGTACCTCCCATTTCTGTCTTTTGAACAAGAATTTGGTCTTTTTTCTCTAAAAACCTGTCTAGCAGTAAAGCTAATACCTGTTTATCATTATTTTCTCGTTCTAAATACTCGTTAGCGAGTTGATTATTTAGTGTATCTGTATTATCATTCATGTTAATTTTTGAAAACTTAGTAAGTAACTTTTGCTTTATTGTCCAAAAAATAGATACTAGGGATGCAATTTTTAAAAATATGTTGCACGCATAGCTTAAGTTTATTTATATACTAGATGATTCCATTCCCACAAAGGGAAGTATTGATTCTATGTTCATATATCCACAGGTAAGGAAAATGACTACAACACAACAGCCAGAAAATAAAAATCAGCCGAATCGTACTGTACCAGAGTTAATCGAAGATATTCAAGCTTTGACTACAGAAATTCAAGAATTGTATTGTTTAGATGAGATACCTTGGATTATAGGTGTATCTTGGGGTAAAGATTCTAGTACAGTTTTGCAGCTTGTTTGGAATGCTATCTATTTGCTTCCTGCAAACAAAAGAACTAAGACTATCTATGTTATTACAACTGATACAGGGGTAGAAAACCCTATAGTTGCCGCTTGGGTTCGTAAATCTATCAACCATATTCGGTTAGCTGCTCAAGAACAGAGTATGCCAATTGAAGCGCATCTTCTAGAGCCAGTAGTTGAAGATTCTTTTTGGGTAAATCTTATTGGTAAAGGATACCCAGCACCTCGTAATCAGTTTCGTTGGTGTACTTCACGTTTAAAAATAAATCCAGCTAATCAATTTATTCGTCAAATAGTGAGAGCTAATGGTGAAACAATTCTTGTTTTAGGTACACGTAAAGCGGAAAGTTCCAAACGTGCAGCTACCATGAATAAACATCAGCTAGGTAGAGTTAGAGATAGGCTTAGTCCTAATGCAAGTTTACCAAATTCTCTAATTTATACTCCTGTTGAGGATTGGAGTAATAATGATGTTTGGATATACCTGAATCAATATAAAAATCCCTGGGGAGGAAATAATAAAGATTTATTTAATATGTATAGGGGAGCTACAGCAGATAATGAATGTCCTCTAGTTGTTGATACTTCTACACCTAGCTGTGGAGATTCTCGGTTTGGATGCTGGGTTTGCACATTGGTAAATAAAGATAAATCAATGGAGGCAATGATTCAAAATGATGAAGAAAAAGAGTGGATGCAGATTCTACTAGATATTCGTAATGAATTAGATATTAAAGATGATAGAGATAAAAGGGATTTTAGAAGAATTCGGGGGCAGGTTCAATTATTTGAACGGGATATAAAAGGAAAAAAAGATGTTGTACCAGTACCGGGACCATATACAAAATATTGGCGAGAATATTGGTTAAGAAAATTATTAACAGCGCAAATACAAGTCCGTCAAACTGCACCTAAAGATATGGGTGATATTACTCTAATTACTTTAGAAGAATTAAGTGCTATCCGCCGAATATGGTTAGAAGACAAACACGAATTTGATGATAGCTTACCCCGAATATATGAAGAAGTCACAGGAGAAGTATTTAAAGATCCTCGTCCTGGTGCTAACCATAGCATACTCGGTAGCGATGAATGGGAAATATTAGAAGAAATCTGTAACGGTGACGGAATGCACCTAGAATTAATGGCCAGACTATTAGACACAGAAAGACAATTTAAGAAAAAAACCCGCCGTGTGGGTATCTACGAAAGCCTAGAAAAATGCTTCGATACAAGTTCCCGTTCACCAGAACAAGCGATCGCCAATGCCCATTTAAAACGAGATTTACGACAAGCAGCATTAGAAGGTGATGTTGCCACAATTCGGGAAAAATTCAAGCAATTAAGTTTAGGAGATACCGCTGAAAAACAAGAGAGTAAACCACAAACTTGGGCTAACTTCAAATATGCACAAAAGAACCCAGATGATAGTCCAAATTAATAAAATAAGTAATGAGACAAAATTAATTACACAAACATCTGGACTGAAATCCTTGACTGGCAAAGGATTGATAAATAACTAATATGTAATTAATTCTGTCCAGGTACTTATCTTCCACACCCTCGTTCCTAGCCTCTGGCTGGGAATGACAATCTTGAGGTTCTACCTCAACTAATTATAACAGAGGCAGAGCCTCTTGAAAACATTCCCTGTCAGAGACAGGGAACGAGATTAATATCAATCCAAAATCTAAAATCCAAAATTGTATCATGATATTCCTAGAATTAGTCCTGCAAAACTTCGGTCCTTATGCTGGTAAACAAATCATCAACCTCAACCCCCAAATAGACGAAGATAACGCCCGTCCAATTATCCTATTAGGAGGAATGAACGGCGGCGGAAAAACTACCCTAATGGATGCCATTCGCCTCGCATTATATGGACAACGCGCCCAATGTTCAACCAGGGGAAATTTGAGTTATAGTGATTTTTTAAATCAATGTGTGAATAGTAAAGCTAACCCTACAGACAAAACTCGTATTGAATTAGTTTTTGAACATATTGAAGACGATAAACCTGTTAGATATCGGGTTATACGGACTTGGGAAAAAAATCCTAAAGACGGTAAAGACCATTTGGGAATTTTAGGAGATGATGAAACATGGCCAATTGATTCATTGGTAAATATTTGGGATGAATATATAGAAAATATCTTACCTTTGGGTATTTCTAATTTATTTCTGTTTGACGGTGAACAAGTTAAAGAACTGGCGGAACAGGAAATACCACCGCCCATAGTTGTTGACGCGATTAACGGACTTTTAGGTTTAGAATTAGCTGATAAATTGGCAATTGATTTAGAAATATTAGTAAATCGCAAAAAACGAGAATTTGCAGATAGTAAAGATATAGCTAAATTAGAAGAAATTGAAACTCGACTCCGGGAAAAACAGGTAGAATACGAAAATAATCAGATCAAACTCGCAAATTTGAATGTTGAAGTTGAAGAATTAGCCAAAATTCATGAAGAAGCTTTAGATAGATTTGTAAATGAAGGTGGGAAAATTGCTGCTGAACGTAGTCAATTAGAACAACAAAGGGAAGAGAAAATCAAAGTTGCTAATAATGTCCGTGAATCCTTATGTGAATTAGCTGCTGATGTTTTACCTTTAGCCTTAATTAGTCCTTTATTGTCTCAAGTGCAAAGACAGGGAGAAAAAGAACTAAAAACTCAACAAATCCAATTAGCTAAAGATGTCTTAATTGCTAGAGATGAAAGATTACTAAATTGGTTGCAACAATTAAATTTAGAAACTAATAAAGTTACTAATATTCAATCTTTTTTAGCAGAAGATATCAATAACTTATATACTAATAATTTATCAACAGAAAATAATTGGTTAAATGGAGATGAAGAAAGTTTAAGTTTGCTTGACAATATAACCTATCGGTTACAAATTTCCCAAAATACTGCCCAAAAGCAATTAGATGAATTAACTAATTATGAAGAAGAAATACTAACTTTAGAAAGACAAGTCCAAACTGCGGCTGCACCGGAAGAATATACAAAACTACAAACAGCAGTAAAAGAAGCCCAAACTGAATTTAATAAACTTAAATCTCAGTCGGATATAATGACTCAAAAACTGATAGAATTAGATACAGAAATTAAAAGATTAAGACAGGAATTAAATGAATATACAGTAGAAAATCTCAAATATCAAAATAGTGAACACATTATTGATTCGGCGTTAAAAGTTCAACAAACATTAAAAGTGTTTCGAGAAAGATTAACCTTGAGAAAATTGAATAAATTAGAAGAAGAAGTAAAAAACTGTTTTCTATATTTATTACATAAATCTGATTTAGTACATCGCATTGCTATTGATAGTAAAACATTCGGCTTATCACTATATGATTTAACCGGAAAACCAGTCCCCAAACACCGACTTTCTGCGGGTGAAAAACAACTATTAGCGATCGCATTTTTATGGGGATTAGCCAAAGTATCAGGAAGACGCTTACCCGTAGCCATAGACACCCCACTAGGAAGACTAGATTCCTCCCACCGTAACAACCTAGTAGAAAGATACTTTCCCTCAGCCAGCCATCAAGTAATCCTCCTTTCCACCGACACCGAAATAGGAAAAAAAGAATATCAAAACCTGCAAGAAACCGAAGCCATAGCCCGCGAATACCTACTTCAATACAACTCCGGTAAACGGGAAACCACAATAAAACCGGGTTATTTTTGGTAAAATGTTATTTAGTATTTCATGGAGTTAAATATGACAATTCCCTTACTACCAACTTTACATAATTTACCTACTACCTTACCCTTAGAAGGTGCTGTCACAATCGAGTTACAAGAAGGAACACCTATCTTTCGTGCTTCTAGTAATGTCCAAAATCGTATTGAAACATTACTCTTGCAACAACAAAATTCTCAACTGACACCAGAAGAAGAAGAGGAATTAGATAGTTATGAAGAAATAGATGATTATCTGAGTTTTCTAAATCGCATAGTTCGTAATTTTGCCCACAATCAAAATAAACAACTTATATAAAATTAGCAAATTTCAAACTTTTGATTTATTTCTTCCTTTGCGTCTTTGCTCCTTAGCGCCTTTGCGCGAAACTCAATTCATATTCTTACAAAATCATGGAATCACCAATAGAAAGAATCAAACTTTCCCAAACAGCCAAAGAACAACTACTTAAACTCAAACGCAGCACAAAAATCGAACAATGGAACATCTTATGTCGGTGGGCGTTTTGTCGTTCCCTCGCAGAAGTCGCCGCACCTTCCCCCGTACCTATTCCCCAAGATAGTAACGTCGAACTGACATGGCGCGTTTTCGGTGGAGAAATATCTGATATTCTACTTTTAGCCCTCAAACAACGCTGCTACAACGACGGATTAGATACCGACAGAGAAACCCTGATTACGCAATTTCGCTTACATCTACATCGCGGTATTGGTTACTTAGCCGGAGATCAGAATATTAAGAAAATTGAAGATTTAATTGAACAGGCTACAAAGAACGTAAAATCCTGATTTTGCACCGTCTAGTAGAAATGACAAGATAACTCTTATGAAAGAAATCCAAGCACTCCGACAGGCATTCCAAAGCCAGAAAATGGGTGCTTTATTATTACTAGGTTTTGCATCAGGTTTACCACTGTTCCTGACCAGTAGAACCCTACAACTATGGATGCAAGATGCCAAAGTTGATATTGCCAAAATCACCTTATTTGGGTTATTAAGTTTACCTTATTCCTTAAAATTCCTGTGGTCGCCCCTATTAGATAGATTTACACCACCATTACTAGGTGGCAGAAGAGGGTGGTTAATTATTACCCAAATTGGGTTAGTATTAGCGATCGCTGCCCTTGCTATTCAACAACCAGCCCAAAGCGATCAAATATTACAAATCCTCGCCATCAACTGCCTGATTATTACCTTTCTCAGTGCCACCCAGGACATCGCCGGGGATGCCTACCGGACAGACATTTTAAACCCCCTAGAGGCACAGCCAGGGGCATCTGTGTGGGTATTAGGCTACCGGATCGCCCTATTTATTACCAGTTCCCTGTCCTTAGTTTTAGCAGATTATCTACCTTGGAATCTAGTATATTTGCTCATGGCAGTAATTATGGCAGGCAGCATATTTACCACCTTGTGGTCTCCCGCAGAACATAAACTACAAGACAAAACACAACTCGCGCCTATTTCCAGCAAAGACGTGATTTTTATAGTCATGATCACCTTAGTAGTAGCCGGGTTAATTGCTGGCGTTTTTGTCGGCTTCATTCCCCAACCTGTATTTTATTGGTTACTAGCAGGATTATTAGTTGCTTGGATAACGACATCATTATTATTACCAAACTCTCTCTTAAATGAAGTTAGCGAAGATAGTCCTCCTCAAAACTTACAAACAGCTATTTTCCTACCTTTCAAAGAATTTTTTCACCGCTTTGGCATCAAACAAGCCAGTTTAACACTAGGTTTTATTCTTCTCTATAAACTAGGTGATTCCCTCGTCGGCATTACAGCCAACCTATTTTTACGAGAAATAGACTTTACCAAAACCGAAATCGGCGCAATTCAAGCAGGAATGGGATTTATTGCCACCACCGTCGGCGTATTAGCTGGGGGTGTGATCATGACCAGAATTAACTTAAATCGCAGTTTGTGGGTATTTGGGGCGCTGCAATTACTCAGTAACTTAGGTTATTATGCCCTAGCTATGGCTAATAAAAAAGATTATTCCCTACTAGTCATCGCCGTAAACATCGAAAACTTCTCCGCTGGATTAGTTACAGTTGCGACAGTCGCCTTTTTAATGAGTCTCTGTAACCACCGATTCACAACCACCCAGTTTGCTTTATTCTCCAGCCTCATGGCCATTAGTCGAGACGTACTTTCCGCACCCGCCGGCAGTTGGGCAAAAGCCACAGGTTGGCCGACATTTTTCTTACTTTCTCTTGTAGCGGCGTTACCTGGTTTGCTACTATTACCTATTGTTGCCCCTTGGAATCCCAAGGCACTGGCAGCAACCAGACCAGGACTAGAAGAAGAAGATATATGGGAACACAAGTAGTTATTCTTGTCGGTACATTCGTTCTAATAGTTACAGGTCTATTACTGGGCTATGTCCTCTCACAATTAGTTCTGCAAAATCTGGCTTTTAATTTCCTCACACTCCTGGGAACTATCAGCCTGATCCTAATTTTTGGGACACTTTATTACGTCCTATTCTGGCAACTGCGACGCGAACCCCTGCAAGCAATAAATCCCAGCATTCCCAACCAACCAGACGAAGAAGTGACAGGCAACTACCTCAAAAATCGCCTTATTGCTAGATTATCTGGAGACGTAGCGGCGGCGGAAAGACTAATTGAACAAGCCAAACAAAACGTTCCGGGAATGCCTGAAAATTGGTACTGTGAAAAGGTCTTAAATGAGTTAGACCAAGATCAGTAATGATCAGCAGGGGAGCAGGGGAGCAGGGGAGCAGAGGAGCAGAGGAGTAGAGGGAAGAAAATTTATTCTGATTTGGCAAGTTGGATAATTTATTTTTTGGAGTTCGCTAGAATTAATACTGTTGCTATTTATTCATAAACAAAAACATGGCTATTTTTCGTCAATATATTGCCCCTTTCCTGGCTATCTTGATATTTACCTTGGCTTTAGTAGCCGTTAGCGCTCGCATCTTTTTACCCTCCGATATGGCAGCCCCCGCTCCCATTGGCATGATAATTAGGTAATGGGGGAATTAAGTCTATTTTGAATTTCATTCCTGGCTATTCTCTTCGTCAAGGTTCTACCCTCGATAAAGCCCTCTTGGTCAAGTTCATGCAGCGCACCTACCAAGAACAATTTCCTGATCAAGACTTTTCCCATTTGGCACATACAGTTGAGCAATACTTCTGTCGTGATACCCCTTTATGGTGGGTTTATGAAGAGGTAGGGGAAGTTGGGGAGGTTGGGGAAGTTGGGGAGGAAATTGTTCACCAATTACCAATCACCAATTACCAATTACCAATCACCAATCACCAATTACCAATCACCAATTACCAATCACCCGTAGCTTGTTTATGGGTGGGGAATGCTATCGATCAGGTTAGTGGCGATCGCCATCCGCACATCTTTCTCCTCTACGTTATCCCAGCACATCGCCGCAAGCGCATAGGAAAAGCCTTAATGCAACACTTAGAAGAGTGGGCTAAACAAAGAAACTATTGCCAAATTGGACTACAAGTATTTCAATCAAATACAACAGCATTAAATCTTTATCATCAACTTGGTTATCAAGAACAATCCCTCTGGATGATAAAATCACTCTAATTAGGGAACAGGGAATAGGGAACAGGGAACAGGTTACAGTTGAATAATTATGTACGACGAATACGAACTCAGCCTACTCGACACCGAAGCGGAGCTAGAAAGCCCCCTAGACCACATAGAACCACTAACTGATGAATCAGAAGTGGAAAAGCCTGATGCGGAATTAATGCTGGTACTCCTAGCCAATCCCCAACCCCAACAACGGATGTTAGCAGCGCGTGCTTTTTGTGATATTCAAGATGAACGGGCAACACCCCATCTCATCCATCTGTTGACAGATAACTGTCCCCTCGTGCGAGTCAGTGCCGCCTACGGTATCGGTCGCAATCCTGCCAAGGAAGCCGTAGAACCCTTAATTAGTCAACTCAACCGCGATTTTAACGGTTATGTTCGCAAAGGCATAGTCTGGGCTTTAGGTAATTGCCGCGATCGCCGTTCCCTAGCACCCCTCACCGATGCCCTCAGAACCGACATTCCCGCCGTCCGTCTCTGGGCAGCCAGCGCCCTAGCACAGATGACAGAAGTAGGATATGAAGCCATCGTTGGCGCACTTCCTGCCCTGATTGAAGCCCTAGTCAAAGATCCTATCGCCGCCGTCCGCAGTAACTCCGCTTGGACAATTGGCCAACTTTGTAAAGAACTACCTTCCAATGTAATCTACGCCACAGCCATAGACGCATTAATTGAAGCCTTTGCCGAAGATAAAGACTTAGGAGTGAGGGCAGATACCAAAGCCTCACTCTTGGGAGTCGGCGATCCTCGTGGACTACAATTAATCGAAACCCTCGAACAAGAAGGATGGTTTTAGAAGAAGGAGTCAGGAGTCAGGAGTCAGGAGTCAGGAGTCAGGATGAAGAAGGAGTAAAAGGAAGGAAGAAGGAAGAAGGAGTAAAAGGAAGGAAGAAGGAAGAAGGAGTAAAAGGAAGGAAGAAGGAAGAAGGAGTCAGTAGGGGCGGGGTTTCCCCGCCAGGAGTCAGGAAGAAAAAGCATAAAAATTACAGGTTAGAAAATTACAGACTGATTGCGTCCCTGTTCTTTGGCGCGGTAGAGAGCTTGATCAGCTTGTGCAATCAAGTCTGCTGGTGATGATTCAGAAATAGGTACCAAACTACTAATGCCGAGACTAATAGTAACTATACTGCTTACTTCCGAGGCTTGATGAGGAATTGCTAAATCTTTAATTGCAGCATGAATTCGTTCGGCAACTGCGATCGCTCCTTCAGTATCAGTATTAGGTAAAATCACCACAAATTCTTCCCCCCCGTAGCGAGCCACCACATCCTCTGGACGATAGACAACCTCTTTAACTGCCTGAGCAAGTTTCATTAGACACTGATCCCCCAGTTGATGACCATAGGAATCGTTATAGCGTTTAAAATAATCAACATCAAACAACAACAGAGACAGGAATTGCCGTTCTCGGTATAGCCTCTTCCATTCTTGGTGTAAGCTCCTGTCAAAATAGCGACGATTGGCAATTTGCGTTAACCCATCAGTATTAACTAGCTTTTCAAGAGCTTCAGTAGCACGAGATAGTTCTTGGTTACTCTGTCTCAATTTAGCTTCTGCCTGTTGCCGTTGCTGAAAAAGGTCTGCTTGCTGAATAGCTATAGTTAACTGGATAGCAATTTGTTTAATAAACTCAATCTCAAAGTTTTGCCAATGTCGGGGAGCAGAACACTGATGAATACACAATAAGCCCCATAAATTATCTCCACCACTCAGCAACGGCACAATCAGATTAGCTCGAACTTGCAATTGTGCAAGAATTATGCGGTGACATTCTGTAAATCCAGCATTCTCGATATCATCTACAGCTTGAATTCTGCCTTGCTGATAATAGCCGGCATACTCTTTGCCAAAGCAGTGATCGTGAACTTCTATCCCTAAATTAGAATCAAATCCTGTAACGACAGATTCAGAAATAAATTTACCATCTTGATATTGACTATTAGCATAAAATTGAAATATTCCCACTCTATCGGCGTGAATTAACTCGCGGATACTGCGGGCAGCAAGTTCAAAAATTTTAAATAAATCCCAGGATTGATTAATTCTTTGGGTAATATCTCGAAGTAATATAGCTTGTTCGTATTGCTGTCGCAGAGATATTTCCGCTTCTTTTTGGGCGCGGATAGCTACTTCTGCCATTTTCTTAGCCTGAAGCAATTCATCCCAGGGCTATTTCATTCTAAAAGAGAGGATAAAATGGTAGAGATATCTAGGCATCT